>JBLHWH010000062.1:0-30814 GCA_047628935.1 Halioglobus sp.
GGTAAAGTGATAGATAATAAGTCTTTCTTTTGTACATTTGGATCAGGCTGTACAGGCCTTTGCTTAAAACTTGTCATGTGTTATGAATTTAAATTAAATAACTAATATATGGCAAGTCTTTAGCCAAGTTTTGGTCGGTAGAGGCTACACCGATAGGTGTTTAGTTCAACATTATATATGACGTAAGACTTCCTTCGGGCGCCCGCTAGATATGCTATGATTCTATTGACAAAAAAAATAATTAGTGAATGATAAATAGAAAAATAATCTCATTAAAATATTATTCAATAATTGCTCTAATGCTATTACTGAATCAATCACTTCTTGCGCAATGGGAACCATGTGGAACTGCGACTGAAAGTAGTTCCAACTATGCAGAGCTAAAAAATGATACTCGCTTAAAAACTAGGGATGATTATGTTATACCAGTAAAAATTCATGTTGTAACTGATGACAATGGTCACTATGAGGCTAATGTGGAAGAAATAATTGATGAGATGAATTTATCGGCAACTTATTTTGATTCTGTAAATATTATATTAGAATTATGTGAAATTGATTTTGTAGAAAATTCAGAGATATACCATTTTGATAAATCAAATGGATACTCATTGATATCTTCATATAACGAGCTGGATGTTATCAATCTGTATATAGTACAAACTCTAGTCAATGAATTAGGTACTTCACTTTGTGGAACAGCCTTTTACCCATGGTCATTCTATAAAATTATTGTAGTTAAAAACTCTTGCGCTACTAACGGTTCAACAATTGCACACGAAATTGGTCATTATCTTGGCCTATACCATACGCATGATAATAGGTTTGGATATGAATTAGTAGATCAAAGCAATTGTGAAGTGGCAGGTGATCTGATATGTGATACTCCTGCTGATCCTAAATTATCTACTTCTAGTGTTAATCCTTCTTGCTCATACATCGGAACAGAAGTAGATTCTTCCGGGAATTTTTATCAACCAAATCCAGAAATGCTGATGTCATACTCAAGGAAAGCATGTAGAAGTAAATTTACAGAAGAACAAGGAATAGTAATGAGAAATGTTTTTGATGATTATTATCCAAATTATCAATGTGAAGGAGACGTAGTATCAGTAATGTCAGAACCAGATGATACAAATATTCTTGTCTTTCCAAACCCTGTAATAGATGTTTTAAATATAGTTATGTCTGAAAAAATGTCTTTTCAAACTAATCTTTACAACTTGCAAGGCATACGAATGATAAAATCAGCTAACGAGACTAAATTAAGTGTTGGCTCTCTACCAGAAGGCATTTATTTGCTTGAAATCAAAGACCTAATATTAGGTCATAAATCCGTCCATCGAATAGTGATTAGCAGATAGGAATCCAGCCCTTAACAAATGCATGATGATGGAATATCTCCTGCCGCAGATGCAACACAGAGGATATTCTACATGCGCTATGAACGTTTTGTGAATAACCAACTAATCGAATAACTACTTCATTGGATAGTTTTTTATCTTTTCTTATTTCATAGGTAAATCAAACAAAATATATCACACTAGTGTATAGGAATTTATAACTATAGATTGAGCTCATCAAAAAAAATAAGGTTTTTATTCTTCACGTCTAGGGGTGAAAGACTAGTATTTATTAGAACTCACGGACATTCGTAAGGAATTGTTTTGGTTCTTCATTTTATTTTCAATAAAATGCATTCAAATAGATTTACTTACTTGAAATAATATAATAAATATGTGCAAAGGATTCTTATTATCAATGCTATTCATCTTATCCGTTTTTCAGGTTGGGCTTAGTCAGGAACATGATTCACATCAAATTTATAAACATGTCCAATCCTTGAAAGGGTATTTCGACAACGAAGCGAGATCATTGTTTTCTGCAAATCGAAATATGGCTATCCCCTTTGATGCCGATCTCTATATTCGGAAGGCTGACTATTTGATTTTAGAGGAATCGTATGTGGATGAGATTAAAAATGAAAGGCCCAAAACACTAATTCTTGATCTCCCGATCGATGGACAAATTTATAAAGTCCAATTGTATAAAAAGGAAGTAACAACCCAAAGTTACCAAGTGAGAACAGCTTCAGGTGCAACGACTCAAAAATCTAAGTCTGTTTTTTACCGAGGAATAATGAAAGACGTCAAGGAATCATTCGTAAGTCTGTCTATACTGAACAATAGTATTCACATGACAATATCGAATAGTTCTGACAATTATGAAATCAATAAGATTGACAACAACTTATATGCCGCCTATAAAGTTTCGGATTCAAAACATTCTCAGGAAACAGGCTGCTCTTTCGATGAATTTCACCAAAACGAAAATGTAAAGATAAAAGAGGATCAAGGAGAACGATCTACTGGAGACTGTATCGAAGTTTATATAGAATGTGATTTTGATAGTTTTCTAAAGAATGGATCAAATGTTCAAAACACTGAAGACTGGGCATTGGCGATAATGAATGAAGTTGAAATTCTCTACGAGAATGAAGGTGTTCCATTAGTTGTTTCTGATATATTAGTCTATGATGTAACTGACCCTTATATAGGTGGCTCGAGTGCTGGGGAGATGCTTGGTATTATGGGAGGTGTAGTAGGAGATTATGACGGAAGGCTAGCTCATGTATTCTCCACTCGTCCAGTCGGAGGCGGCGTGGCGTTTCTCAATGTACTTTGTGCAACGAATAATGGATCTTGGGGACCTTTTGCGGTAAGCGGAAGTATGAATACGAATATTGTACCCTTTCCTGTTTATTCATGGAATGTGGGCGTTGTTGCCCATGAATTAGGACATAATATAGGAAGTCGGCATACACATGATTGTGTTTGGAATGGTAATAATACACAAATCGATGATTGTGGACCTGAGGCATCTTATGTTACAGATTGCTATGATTCAGCCAATCCTATTCTGCCCACTAGTGGAACAATCATGAGTTATTGCCACTTAATTGGAGGCATAGGTATTAACTTAAACAATGGATTCGGTCCTCAACCTGGAGCCTTATTATTGGATAGGTACTTGAGTGCAGGATGTGTAACTGGTGATGATTGTTCTGGGTTTGGTAGTGGCCCACCTCCAGTTGCAGATTTTACTTTCACTCAGTTGAATTTTTGTGCACCTGCAGAGGTCCAGTTCATAGACCTATCTACGGAAGCACCTACACAGTATGAATGGATATTACCCGGAGCTACTCCTAATTTTTCAACAGAGCAAAATCCTTTTGTTACCTATACAGAACCTGGCTTCTTTGATGTGACGCTTACGGTAACGAATGCCAGCGGTTCTGACGACTTGACATTTACCCAGCTTATCGAAGTTTTTGAGACACCTGTCCCTGATTTTGATTTTGATTTGATCGGAGATTCCATTTCATTTACAAATCAAACCAACTTACTTGTAGATTCTTATTTCTGGGATTTTGGAGATGGCAATGCAAGTACCTTGGAAAATCCCTTGCATGGGTATCAAACAGAAGGAACCTATACTGTAACTTTGACGGTTGGCAATATTTGCGGAGCGTTTAGCATAGAAAAGTACGTAGATGTTTTCTTACCTCCAACAGCTGATTTTGCTGTAGGTACAACATTTGGCTGTGCACCATTAACGGTTAATTTCTCAAGTAATAGTTCCAACAACACAGAAGAATTCTTATGGACTTTTGAAGGAGGTACACCAGAAACATCTACACAAGAAAATCCTACTGTAATCTACGATGAAGCTGGGATTTATGATGTTATACTCAAGGTGACCAATGAAATCGGTGAAGATTCGATCACAGAAACTAGCTTAATTACAGTAGAAGAAGCTCCAACGGTAGATTTTAACACTAGTGTTGACTCTTTGGTTGTAGATTTTGAGAATATATCAACTGGATATGACACTTTATTATGGGAGTTTGGAGACGGTAACAGTTCTACCCTTGTAGCGCCTACACACACGTATGAAACAGAAGATACATATGAAGTTGCATTAACAGTTATAAATAGCTGTGATACCATAACTATGGTGCAATCAATCAATCTTATTACATTGCCATCAGCAGGATACAGTGTTGATGTAACGGAAGGATGTTTACCTGTTACCGTAGCGTATAGCAATACTTCAAGCAGTAATACAAGCGCATTGATATGGAGTTTTCCAGGTGGAATACCATCCACATCTACCGAAGAAAATCCACTTGTTGTTTATGAAACGGTTGGGAATTATGATGTATCTCTGAAGGTCTCCAATGAAGTGGGGGAGGATTCTTTATTGAGTATAGGCCTAATTTCCATATTGGATGTGCCTACGGTAGATTTCGATTATATCGTGGAAAAATTTGTCGTTGACTTCACTGAACAATCGTCAAACTACGATAACTTATCGTGGGACTATGGAGATGGTAATACGTCCGACGAAGATAATCCGATACATACGTATGCTGAAGAAGGTGCCTATGAGGTCGTTCTAAATGCGACAAATATATGCGGTACAATAGAAGAGAGCCAAACTGTAAGCATAAGTATACTACCAGTAGCTAATTATTCAGTTGACATAACAGAGGGGTGTATTCCATTTACTATAGAATATTCGAACAATTCGAGTCCAAACGTCACAGCTTGGCAATGGACTTTTCCAGGAGGAGCACCATCGACTTCGACGGACGAAAATCCTTTTGTGAGTTACACTGAAGAGGGCGTATATGATGTCACACTGATTGTTAGCTCAATTGCAGGAAATGACACGCTCAATAAGATAGATTATATTTTCACCCAAGATGTTCCAATAGCAAATTTTGAATTTTCTTCACTCTCAGAATTTGAATACGCATTTAGCAATACATCAACCGATGCCGATACTTATATTTGGGATTTTGGAGATGGCACGATGTCAACAGAAGAAAACTCAGAGCATATATATATTAAAGAAGGCACCTACACAGTAATCCTCAGTGCGACCAATGTATGCGGAACAATAACGTACGAAGAAATAATCACAATAATTGGAACCTCAACTATTGACGGATTAGATGTCTTTGGAGGCGTCAGCATAAGTCCAAATCCGAACAATGGAAACTTCTTACTTTCTATGAGTGTAGCCGTGGCAGGTGGTGTTCGTATGGAAATTTATAATATCTATGGACAAAAATTACAAACGAGTAATTTTCTGATTGGATCTGGCTATAATAATTTGTCTATTCAACTTGAAAATTCAGCACCCGGAGCATATTTAATGTTACTGATAAAAGGCGATCAGAGCAGTGTGGTGAAATTTCTAATTCATTAAATTTTCTCTTGGATTTGATGATAAACTGCAAATTATATGAGTTGCTAAGATTAGATAAGTTTTACAAGTAAAATATTTATTCAGATGAATTTTCAAAAAGACAATTTTTGTTTTAAAACAACTAAATACCACATGATATATTTTCGGTTATACGCAATTCTATTTATTACTATTTTTTCGACTTTGTCCTACAATGTTGATGCTCAAATAAGCGATGCACAAAGAACAGGATTCACTTGGATAGCAACTGAAAATGTTACTGATCAGGTCTTTGGCTCTGGGTATACAATGTACAGTGCCGCTTGGCCCATCTTTAAAAATTATCCAGGAGCAAAGAATTTTCAAATGGGACTGGCAGGTTGTTGGCTTACAACACAACGGACTGGTGATGAGCCTGATCAATTTTATACGACTATAGAAGGCGGCTTAGGCTGGTGGCACGATACACGTTTCGGCGCAAGAATACCAAAATTTATTATGGGTGGAGTTTCTTTTAATTTTCATGCTTGGGCAAATGGACCTGGCGCTGGAAGAAGTGGCTTGTTATCAAATGGACAAAGAGATTGGAGTTCTCCTGGAGGGAAATATGGTGTTGCTCAATTATCAAATAGATTGCTGTGGGCACCAGATGGATTAAACTTGGCTCAAAGTTTAAATGGAGAAATGCTCGGCTACGGTTATAGTCCATTGCCAATTACTGACCCAATGACGCAAACAAATGGCGAGGATATAGAAACTGGAAATCAATGTTGGACATTGTTCTTAAATGCTACAAACTTCAAAGGTCCTGCAACTTTCTTTCTGCCGACCTTCTGGACCGAACCTGTAATGGATGATCCTTCTTTGGAGGGCTTGTTTTTAGACTCAAGGCCTTCCGATCCTAATGTAGGATTTGGCTTAGAGCATGCACAGTCGCCAGCATTAATTTCTGAAGATGGTGACGGTACGTCTTATGCCAAAATAGAAAGACTACAATTTCCTGCAAGCAATGAAGATAATTCCATGATGTTAAATCAAATTTCTGTATACTCTCAAAATGCACTTTGGAATGATATGGAATCTTGGTTCAATGGAGGAGCGGTAGTTCAACCAGGAATTAACTCGGCTGGAACTTATGATGTTTCATTTATTAATAATGGGGGTGCAATGGCAGGCGAAATTTCTGAAACTGGAGCAAATGGACAAGAGTATGAAATTGATTTGAATTATATCGAAAATGTTCAACAAAATGAAAATATCATGGGTTATGAATTTGACCTAGATGTTGTTTTTGAAAAGGACGGTAACTTTATTTTGCCTGAATATTTTAAACTTGATTCTGATAATAAATGGCGTCCGATTACTGAAGACGTTGTTCCCACTTCTACCAATTTGGTAAATATTGAAGTGCCATCAACACCACGAAGTGAAATTACTTATTTGACACCATTAGATCCAGATTGCCAATGGCAAGATCCGAATGGTCCTTGGAATAGTCCTGGGCCTTCAGCTGGACCTTTTCAAGCCGACTTAGGGGATGGTTCTACCGTTACTTATTATTGGTATCGCTTTGTTGATCAACCGTCAATCATACAGGCGAATCTTCCAGCTGATATGCGTGCTGAAATGCAAAATAGAGTGGAGCTAATTCATTCGAACTGGAGTCATACGGATGAGTATATGGCAGCTCCATTGATTGGAGATATAGCTACGGTTGATCCAGAAGCAATAGTTCAACCACCTGCAGGATTAGAAATCGGTTATGTTCCAATTGTTACCAGACAAGAAAAAACCAAAAGTAAAATTCGAGTTTTTGTTTTAGCGGGCCAGTCGAATATGGAAGGATTTGGCACTATTGACGATCCTGAAAATGATCCAGGAAGTTTGATTGATGTCATTCAAAATGATGTGGATGGTGATTGGTCGGAAATTGGAGAAGTAGATAACTGGAATTCGTTGGAAGGAGCTTCATTGTATTTTGCTAATAATGGAGATACCATTAGAACAAATGTAACAGTTGGCCAAGGGAACAATCCTAACTTAATTGGAGCAGAGTTAATGTTTGCTCACAAACTTGATGAATATTATGACGATCCCGTATTGATCATCAAAACTGCGTGGGGAGGTAAGAGTCTTGCTGTTGATTTTCGCCCACCTTCTGCTGGAGGCACAACAGGAGAATTTTATAATTCAATGATTCAGACCGTTCAGGATGTTACTCAGAACTTAGGAACCGAATTTTCCGATATCGATGTAACAGACTTCGAAATTTCTGGTTTTGCATGGTTTCAAGGTTGGAATGATGGTGCAACTGACGCTTTTTTGAATGAATATGAAAGCAATCTTAATCATTTAGTAAATGATGTGAGAACTGATTTAGGTACTGCAGATCTTCCAGTAGTAATTGCAAATTCGGGTCATGGTGGTTTTATTGCAACGAATGATTCTTGGGTTCAAAGTATGCAAAATATAGTTTCTGTTGCACAAGAAAATGTTGGATGTAATGATTCTATCTATGGTGGGAAAGTATGGTTTGTAGAGACAAAACAATACTATCTGGATCAATCGGAATCTCCACTTGATGCTATTCACCATTATAATAATAATGCACTTACGTATTTAAATATTGGGAAAGCCATTGGGAATGAAATGATTATGGCAATAAATGACATGGCATTTTGTGATGACGGTTGTGGAGAAGATGAACTGATTTCACCAGGTATAGTATCGATAGGAAATAGAGTATGGAACGACTATAATAGAGATGGAATCAATGATCAAGATGAACCAGGTATCGAAGGTGTATCCGTTTTATTGTGGAGCGATTCTGATGGTGATGATATTCCTGACTCGCAAGGTTTTGGAGGTGTCCGAGTAACTGATGAGGAAGGATACTATAGCTTTGATGGACTTCAACCTGGAAATTATGTAACATTTGTTTGGCAGGTAAATAATTGGGGGCCAGGAGAGCCACTAAATGGATTCGTGTCTTCAAACGGCTTTGAAGCAAATGCGGATAACGATGTGGATTTAGATAATAATGGTTCAGGAAATGAATTTACAGATATTTTTTCTGGCATTGTTACCCTAACGCTAGATGGAGAACCTCTAAATGATGGTGACCGAGAGGATTGTATATTTGATTACGATTCTGGTGGAAACAATACTATTGATTTTGGATTTTTCAATCAAAAAGTAACTTCTGTAAATGAGATTATTCAAGCAAATGAAAATGGGATTCTAATTTTTCCAAATCCCGTTCTAAATGAGTTGACAATAGAAGGTAATTTGAGTCTATCTCAGATAAAAATATTCGATTCTTTAGGGAGAATTAAGCAAACAATTCATCCAGATAGTTCTACGCATACAATCGACACTTCGACATTACCCAAAGGACTCTATTTTATAAAGGTTTTGGATAAGACCAATAGTGTGCTAAAGGTTCAAAAAATAGTAAAGCAATAAAGTAAGGGTAGGTGCTGGTTGGGACTAATTATCTAAAATAATGAATAGGACATAACGTAGGCGATGCGGCGCATCGATGCGGCTTTGTAGCCGAGTAAAATGGAAATATATCAACAGGAGGGTGACGTTATTATTGAACCATTCCTTAGCTGTGAAAGGTGCATTTTACAATTTCGTTTTTTGAAATCAGCATTTGATTATTTTAACTGACTGTTTGCAGAATCGCTAAATCAATGAACTGCCTTGGGGTGTTGATTTTTAGTACTTTTATTTATTATTATTACTATCACATATATCAAATTCTTAAATTCGACAACCTGAAATACACCTGCTGTGAATTTTGGCGTTTTGATTCGCAAGTAATTTTTTTTGTATGAAACGATACCGATGATATTT
Source organism: Halioglobus sp. (assembly GCA_047628935.1). Taxonomy (GTDB): domain Bacteria; phylum Bacteroidota; class Bacteroidia; order Chitinophagales; family Saprospiraceae; genus CAJXUU01. The sequence goes on from JBLHWH010000062.1 coordinate 9,118, forward strand.
GAAAATTGCACATTATTAGCATTTTTCAATAGTACGAGTGTTTTCTACGAAAGAGAATTCTTGCATATTGGAATTACACCAGATTTTTTTGAAACAGAAGTGGGATAGCGGATAGAATCAAAAATAAAAATAGCCAAGTATATCCGTTTATATTCAGCTAGTACTCGGGTATACACGAATAGAAAAATTAGCAAATTTGTTAAGTGTCTGATTGTTAGTTAGTTTTGGTTTTTGGTGTTGTAGAAGAAATGGGAAGTTTTATAAAGAAGTGGTACGTTTATGACAAAGTTCTCATCCATTATGAAAGAAATAATCAAAATATCATTACTAGTTATAATTTTAGGCTGTAATCAATCTAAGATTAAAACTCCGATTCAAAAAGAGATTGTGATTGTCATTGATACAATAATAGAGGAAAAGGATGACTCAAATGATTATTTAAAGAGAGTAGAACCAACAAACGGGAAATTTTCTTTAGAAAATCTTTCAAATGAATTTTGTTTAGTATTCGGAATAGGAAAACATGAAAACAATAGTGCATGGGAAAATATCAATCGTGACTCTTTACGAGGATTCATAATTGATCCGACATATGAAGAATTTTCAAACTTAAGAGAATTGAGAGCACAAAGAATCCATATATATCCTAACAACGATAGTCTTCCAATTTGCAAATTCGGAAATTCAATTCTAATTCCTTTCACATCAAACGAGGACGTAAGTCATTTGATAAAATGGGAAATAATATCACCTGATTCAATAGCTTTTGATAAACTTGTCCAACCTTCAATCGAAAGAAGGTATTCAAATATAGTTTCGATAGAGCTAATTGAAATAAAAGATGAAAACTATTTGTCAATATATATGGAAGGAGGCGAAGGTGGTTCAAATTGGGATGAACTAATGATTGTAAAACTTGATGGGAATGATAAATTTGATATTGTCGCGAATGAAGGAGTTGGGTATTGTCATGACTGTGGAGATTGGGCTAAAATTCATTTAAACGTAAATCCTGAAGGTTTTGAGATGACCGAAATACGAGATTCAATGAGACTAATAGATGATAGTTGGGTGAGAGAACGGAGAAAGAAGAAAAAGCTAAAAACAGTGAAAATATAAACAGATGAGAACAATGCACATAACGGAATCCTCCCTTTGGTCGGTCTCCGCATGTGCTAACTGTTGTATGCCATGAAAAATAAATAAAATGAGTGCTAAACTAAAACAGAAACGATTTTTTGGAGAGAAGAGATTTGAACTCAAAAAACACGAAATTGAAGTCTATGATAAAAAGATAAACGAAGAATCAGAATATTCAGTTGATTACTTAGAACTTGGTGTGAAAACAGTAAAGAAATCTATCAAAAACTCTGCATTCTTAGAATTGTTCTTTTGGGCTTTTTTCATTTTACAATTTGGACTTTTAATTCAATCTTTAATTTTTGAAGCAGATAATAAAGGAATGCTAATTTATTGGTCACTTGGAAGTGGATTTTTCTTAGGATTCATTTTCTTTTTAAGATGGCAACCTGGAAAAAAATTAATTTATATAACTGGAGGACAAAAAAATATTGAATTTTTTCAAGAGAAACCAAATACAAAAGAGGTCAACGAATTTATAGAAGAATTAAAGAATAGGATAAAAAATGCTTATAAAGATGAATATTTAAAATGGGACGAAAACTCATCAAAAGAACATAAAATAGCTCAATTGGAATGGCTAAAGAGAATTAGGATTCTGGAAGAAGAAGAGTTCAAAGAATTAATTGATGAAATTGAAATAGGCACTATAATCGGATTCAAAAAAGATACAACTAATAGAAAATAAAAAAAAGTACGGCATACAACAATTAGCAACAAAATAAGATCTTAGTAACCGCGAAACTTTATTTAATAGTTCAGCATCTGATAGGCTTGATGTAACCGGTTTCACTCAATACATGGATGCTTTTCAATTATCAATTTTTAGTCTTGATGGTAGTCAAGTGATGTCAAAATCATTTGATACTAATAGTACCGAGGTAGACTTGGATATAACAAATCTTCGAACGGGGATATATCTTGATGGTACAAATCCACAAACGATCAGATTTCTGAAAATATAAAATACCATTACAAATTAATTGCACTCACAACAAATCGAGTCGGCTTTGGTACTTATCAAAATTCTTCACGGAAAAATGGTTGGTATCGAAGTAGACTTTTTTTTGTTTTTCTTATATTTAAAGACAAATGGTTACAGAATTGATTTTAATAGGTACTTTTTAGTTTACTCGGTCAGTTATTAGATTATATTTATTCTTGATTTAAGATAGGGGAAACATTCCCTTTACACGATATCAGAGAATATAGAAATTAATTTTAATAAATGCTTGACCTTTCATCCCTTCAGTATAGTTCAGAGTACCCTGGAGTGACAGCTATTATATTTACTGTGTTATGCTCAGTATTATTAGGAATAATGATAGCATTTACTTACGAAAAGACGAGTCGGGATGTAGATCGACCAGACAATTTTCTACAAGCTTTGATATTGGTTACGGTAGTAGCTGCTACGGTTATCCAAGCAATAGGTGATTCATTAGCTAGAGGTTTAGGTATGATAGGGGCGCTATCTATCATTCGATTTAGAACTACTATTCAAGATCCGCGAAACATTGTATTTATGTTCGGTTCCATTGCTGCAGGGATAGCTTGCGGAGTCATGGGGTTTACTGTAGCCATCTTTGGTACGGTCGGTTTTTGCCTTACTGCTTTCTTGCTAAGGTTTTCTTCATTTAGTGAAAAAGAAAAGTTGTTTGGTGATCTGAAAATTAAATTCTACAAAGTAGATGGTAACCGAGCTGCATTAGAAGCCGTATTAACTAAGCACTGTACTAAATTCGCTGTATCAAAAAAAGAATATGGAACAGGTTCTGGTAAGAAAGGCAATCTTATTAATTACGAATATAGAATTAAACTTAAAGACTCATATGCGGCACAAGAATTAGTAGATGAATTAGATGACCTATACGGTATAGTTGTTGGCAGTCTTATAATAGAAAACAAAAAAATAGATTCGATATAGTTGAGATGAAAAGGTATAACTTTATATATATAGTTGGTTTTTTGATGCTTTGCCTTTTAGGGTATATGACACTAACAATCCAGTCGGAGTCTGCGTTTTTCTATGGGTTTGCAGAAAACAAACAAACAGAAATTAGTCATAATAGAAATGTGTTGATTTCAAAAATTCATGTGAAGAATGGGCAAGAAATTAAAAAGGGAGACTTACTATTAGAGGTAATTGATGAAGAAATTGATCTAAAAATTGATGCGCTAAAAATTGAGGGAAATGCAGTAGATGTAAATAGCGAATCGAAAATTCAAGAAATAAAGAACAAAATCAATCAAATACAAACAGCGAAAAACGCTGAGATAGTAGGGCTTAAAAGCGATATTATTGAATTAGAAAAAGAGATAGTACTTAACAAGTCCCTTTATGAGGGGCTCAAGACTATCCAAAAGAATAAAAAGGAATATCAATCATCAGATAATATAAAGCTTACATACCTCAAAGAGAGCCTTCAGAATGTAGAGCTAGCATTTCAAAGAGAAGTAACAGAGCAAAAGCAATTGTTAAATAGAGTTACAAAACCTGGTCAGCTAAAATCGCAAAGTATTAATGCTGAATTGGATCATTACAGAATGATAGAAGAGCATCTTTCTATCTATGCACCATTTGATGGATTGGTAGGAACCATATCATGTAAAGAAGGGGAAAATATATCTTCTTATTCTTCTTTATTAGACTTGTATAAGCACAATCCTACCCAAGTGAAAGGATTCGTTCATGAGAGCATGATTTTAGAAGTGGCGATAGGAGATAAACTTGAAGTCGCTTCAACGCTGCACCCTAGGATTAAAGTTGTAGGAGAGGTGATAGGTTTAGGGTCTAGAATCGTAGAAATACCAGAAAGATTAAGAAAGGTGGCAGATTTCAAGACCTATGGTAGAGAAGTTGTTATTGAGATTCCTTCTGATAATCAATTCCTGCAAAAAGAAAAGGTATCCCTTAATATATCAAATGAATCATTAGGAAAGAGTTCGTTTGGTGGGTTATTTTCATCAATGAATGTTGATAATAGAGCGTTTGCTAAACCAAATGAAAAAGTAGATTAACGATGGGAATAAGGTTCCTATATTATAGTTTTCGTTGGTTATTGATTTGTTTTTTCATTAACCTAAATGTCGCAGCCTTTAGTCAAATTTCGGTTACAACAACAGATGTGCTAGCAAGGCACGGGTTAGGTAGCAGCCAGTTACCATACGCTGATATTCTAAATTTTCTTAATAATAAGGCTGGTGGTATTCCTATTGTGGAAAGTTTCGAGTTTCGAACAGAAACCAACGAACTTTTATTTAATCAACAAGAATATCTTATAAGATTTGACTTGAATAGTAGCGATGAACGGAAAGCATATGATCGTGTGTTAGCCACTAATAGGCAGCTATACAGTCTGATGCAAGAAGAATATGTGAGTGGCTTAATAGCAAGAGATTATAAGACACTTTTAGATTATTACTTCGATTTGTCAGCGTTAGAATTAGTGAAAGAGAATCTGTCCATGGTAAAGGATAAAAGAACTGTTCTTGCTAAATTACTTTCTAATACAGATGAAGTAAATATAAATAATTGGCTTTCAAATCAAGATGATATTATCTCTCTTGTCTCGGACTCTATCGAGTTTGAGCAATCTATATCTAATTTACGATCAATGGTTCTTGGAGATCAAAAACGAAGCGTGAGTTTTGATGATTTCATTTCTTTAGAGAAGTTAAGAGTAGTTGTGGATATGTATTTCATCAATGGAGGAGCTACTATTTCTTCCGAATTGGCAGCGATAGAAGAAGTGAAAGCAAACGCCGAGTACGCATTGGAAGAAGCTGAAACAAATAAGTGGTTGCAATGGATGCAAGTGAGGTACCAGGCAGACAATGATTTAGCATTTCAAAAAGAATTGTCTTTTAGTAGTAGTATTAATATACCTACAAAATCCACTAATAGGGTGAAGCGTAATGAGGCTGAACTTGAAGTTTGGGAAAAGAAGTATGAGAGGATCATTGAGGAAGAAAAAGGTCAGAGAGCATTTACTTCAAATATTTTGCAGTTGGAATCTTTAGTGATTCAGTTCAATACGCTGAAGAAAATGATAGATGATCAGAAATTGGAAGAGACTTATAATGAGTACCTTGATCTTGGCAGTGTGTCTCCTTTGGTTTTGCTGGGGATCCAAAAGAATATAAATAGATATAAATCTAAATTACTCGCAGCAAAGAAGAATATCTACGAGGTTTATTTGGACTTGATTACGAATTCTTCCATGATGATAAGAGAGCCCCAAGTAAATTATTTATCAGATAGTCTCAATTTGATAAAATAAAATGACGGACTAAACCAGTAAGAATAACATAGTTGATAAATGAAAAATAGTTTTTGTCTTAATTTATAAACGCTATTCTTTTCTTTGAGAAGTTCAAAGGATCAATACGAAAACCTTCCATAAAATGAAAAAAGAGTCAACCACGTTTGGAAGACTCTTCTTTTTTTTTGGCCAGTTTATCTGCCAAATTAATATGGGAAACAATATATACCAAGACTTTACCAGAGTCTCAATAATTCTTTAGGTGTTTTTGTGTGTTGTAACTTCTCTTATTAGTTAGTTACATTATCTGTTAATGCAATTTTGTTGCCAGTTTTTTAAAATGTAAGATATTTTACATTTTTTTATTTTTGCAACAGATGTAACGTGATAAAAATGAATTTCATATTATTAATATTATTTTACAATTAGTTGTATTTGCAAAAAATAAATTTGTTTTATTGTGAATGTACGGCATATTTATTGGTAGGGTCTCAATATCCTAAAGATTTGATTCGAAATGTATAATTTCTTACAAGAATCAAAAACTATATAATATATTGCAACAATATTGGATTTAAAAGATTAATGCAACAAGTATAAATGAAAAAAACACTAATACTATCAGCTTTTGTTATTATAGCATTTTCATGTGCTGATAAAAAAGCTAAAACATCTGGTGTAGATGGGCGAAAAATATTCAAGCAGAATTGTGTTGTATGCCATGGTCTAGATGGTAAGCTAGGAGCAAATGGGTCAAAAGATCTTACGCTTTCCAAAATGTCATTGGATGAGAGAAAAGCAATCATTAAAAATGGTAAAGGTGCTATGTTTGGCTTAGGTGCGTTGTTGAAGCCTGTGGAAATAGAAGCTGTAGCTCAATACACACTTCAACTCAAATAAGAACTCCATATGATCATAGCGGGTGTAATGTCTGGCAGCTCTTTGGATGGTCTTGATATTGCATTAGTTGAATTTCGAGACGAAGAGTGGTCAATTTGTGAAACTATCGGAATCGCATATTCTAAGGAATGGGAAAACCGACTACGGATGTACTACGAATTATCCGCGGCTGAATATATTAGCTTAACGTATGATTACGCCCATTACATTGGACAGTTATTGAAGGCTACTTTTTCTAAGTCAAATGTGAAGCCAGATTATATAAGCTTCCATGGTCATACACTAGTGCATAATCCTGGTCAAGGCTTTACAGAGCAAATAGGAAATGGTGGTATCATTGCTGGCATAACCAACATATCTACACTAATAGATTTTAGATCTCAAGATGTTGCACTCGGAGGAGTAGGGACTCCTCTTGCTCCATTCCTAGAAGTAAACTACATTGATGGATATGATTATTACCTTAACTTAGGAGGGATAGCTAATATTACATATGTAAATGATGACGAAGTATCGGCCTATGATGTTTGTCCATGTAATCAAGTACTCAATCATTTTAGCCTTGAAGTAGGTATGCCATATGATAAAGGAGGAGTATTAGCCTCAAAAGGTAATTTTCTTCAGGAACAATCAGACTACTTTTCTAGTTTCGACTATTTCCAACAATTACCACCTAAGGCATTAGATAATAACTGGATAAGACAAGAGTTCATTGAAGGAATATTTAATGCAAGAGCAGATGATGTGTTGCACACATATTGTGTTTGGATGGCCAATTGTATAGCGAATCAAGTGAAGTCAGAATTTCAAACCAAAATGTACAGTACTGGAGGAGGTTCGCACAACACCTTTTTTATCTCCCAACTTAAAAAAGCATTGGCTATAAAAAAATGTAAACTTGTAATCCCAAGTAAAGAAATGATAGACTACAAAGAAGCGATTCTGATGGCAGCCCTAGCTAAGAACTATTTGGAGAACAAAAAGAATGTACTTTCCCAAATAACAGGAGCGTCGAGAGATAGTATTGGTGGTGCCTTGTATAAAGTCTAATTAACTTATTTTCCTTTCTCTAATTCTATCAATGAAATCTCTGGTCTCATACCAACCCTACCTGGCCAAGCAAGGAAACCAAATCCACGATTCACATATAGGTATTGGTCTAATTCTTCATACAATCCGATCCATCTGCTATATCTATACTTTACGGGACTCCATTTGATGCCTAGGAAGTTAATTCCGAACTGCATGCCATGTGTATGTCCAGCAAGAGTCAAGTGAATCTTTTTAGAGTGTTTCAGTATATGATGATCCCAATGCGTAGGATCATGGCTCATTAATATTGAGAATTCACTATCTGATACTCCATCAAGCGCTTTGGATAGGTCTCCTTTTTTTGGAAATGGCCCTGCACCCCAGTTTTCTACTCCGACTAATCGAATAGTGTCGTTTCCTTTTGAAATGATCTTTGATGTGTTATTCATGATATCAAAACCCATTTGTTTGTGCTTATTATTAAAGTCAGCCAGATATGCAGACTTTGATGCATGGTCTTCTTTAGGGATTCTATACATTCCATAGTAGTCATGATTTCCCATTACAGAATACATACCATAAGGTGCGCTCAGGTGTGCAAATGTATTGATATAAGGATCTATCTCATTTTTATTGGAATTAACCAAATCTCCAGTAAATAGGATCATATCAGCTTTCTGTTGCATAATGAGATCTATGCCTTTTCTGACTTGTTCTACACTATCAAAAGTTCCCGAATGGATATCTGAGATCTGGATGATCTTAAATCCATCAAACGAATGAGGGAGATCAGGAAACGACAGTTTTATTGTATCAACGGCATATCTATATTTTCCTACAGTCATACCGTAGAGCATGCTGAAAAATGGAATGGCAGCTAGACCTGCAGATAGTAATGTTATAATACGGAGTCTTGTCGGAATACCATGGGTGCCGGTCAGTTCGGCTGTAATTGTAGAAAAAGAATTAACGCCACCCAAGATAAGTCTACCGATATCCTGAGTCATTAATAAGCCCGAAAATAAAATTTTCCCAATAAAAACAGCAAATCCAAATCCTAAAAGCAGATTAGTAGAAAGAGGTCTCACGCCACCTTTGAACCTCTGTAGATCTTGTGAAACTTTATAAAATCCGGCAAGAACGATAGCACTTACCGCCCAATAAATAGAACAAAAAAAAGACTGAGCGGTCGTCAAACTACTCAGTCCATAAAATGTATATATATCGAATCCTAGATAAATGATTAATAGCAATACTAAAAACCCCAATCTAGACATTGCATTCAATTTTTGTAATTACGATTCTGTATTATCTTCTTCTGTTTCTTCTTCAGCTTTTTCTTCAGCTTTTTCTTCAACTTCAACTTCAGCATCTGCTTTTGCCTTCGCTTTTGCTTTTGCCTTTTCTTTCAATTCAAGTCTGGTCGGTTCGCCATATGGTCTTGCTCCGATCAATCTTTCTACATCAGACTTTAATAATACCTCATTTTCTAACAATGCGTTTGCCAAAGCGTTTAGCTCTTCTCTTTTTTCAGCAAGTAATTCTTGAGCTCTTTGGTATTGGGTATCGATCATCAATCTTACTTCTTGATCTATCATCGTAGCAGTATCATCTGAATATGGTTTGTTGAACTGGTCTTGCTGCATTCCGTAGAAGGATACATTACCTACTTTTTCATTCATACCATACACTGCGATCATTGAGTACGCCATTTTAGTTACTTGATCAAGGTCAGATTGAGCTCCAGTTGAGATCTTGTCAAAGACTATTTTTTCTGCGGCTCTACCACCCATAGTCATACACATTCTGTCAAGTAATGCTTCTGTACGAGTGATGTACTCTTCTTTTGGTAAATACTGAGCATAACCTAATGTGCCTACGCCTCTAGGTACGATAGTAACCTTTACCAATGGACTAGCATGTTCTAAGAACCAGCCACAAATAGCGTGACCTGCCTCATGAAAAGCTATGATCTTTTTCTCACTTGGAGATATCAATTTGTTCTTTTTCTCAAGGCCACCGATAACTCTGTCAAGTGCATAGTTAAAGTCATCCATGTCGACTGCCTTTTTATTTCTTCTAGCAGCGATAAGGGCAGCTTCATTACATACATTCGCAATCTCTGCACCTGCGAATCCTGGCGTCATCTCAGCCAATGTGTCAGCTTCCATATCAGGTCCTGTCTTGATGTTTTTCAAGTGAACTTTGAATATCGCTTCTCTTCCTTGTAAATCAGGCCTGTCGATACCAATCTGGCGATCAAATCTTCCTGGACGCATTAATGCTCCATCAAGAATATCAGGCCTATTGGTTGCAGCCATTAATATTACACCTTTATCAGTACTGAATCCATCCATCTCCACGAGTAGTTGGTTCAAAGTGTTTTCTCTTTCGTCATTACCACCCTGTACAGCACCCTTACCTCTTGCTCTACCAATCGCATCTATCTCATCTATAAATACGATACATGGTGCTTTTTCTCTTGCTTGTTTGAATAAATCTCTTACTCTTGATGCTCCTACACCTACAAACATCTCAACGAAATCTGATCCAGATATTGAGAAGAAAGGTACGGCCGCTTCTCCAGCAACTGCCTTTGCTAATAGTGTTTTTCCAGTTCCTGGAGGGCCTACAAGAAGAACTCCTTTAGGTATTTTTCCACCAAGGGATGTATATTTTTTAGGATTTTTCAAGAAGTCAACAACTTCCATTACTTCCTCTTTTGCTTCGTCTAGTCCAGCTACATCTGCGAAGGTTACATTAACCTTGCTATTGGTGTTGTCAAACAAAGTTGCCTTAGATTTACCAATGTTGAATATCTGTCCGCCAGCTCCTCCAGCTCCACCACTCATTCTTTTCATGATGAATAACCATAGTCCTATCAAAAGTACGAATGGTAAAATCCATCCAATCAAAGGAGCGTACCAGTTCGTTTTTGATTCAGCTCTGATATCTAGATCGATTCTATTGTCATCTTTTAATGCCTGCACTCTGTCATAGAAATAAGATATTTCACCGATTTCATATTTGAAATGTGGATGAAGATCATTGAATTTTCCGTCTCCGATTTCAGAATACTTACCTGAATCTACAGCCTCTTCAGTAAGATAGATGTTTGCGATAGCTTTATTTACAACGACCACTTTTGCAACATGGCCTTCTATAGCTATTTTTTCAAACCTACCTTGGCTGATATCTTTCGTTTGGATCGACATCGCCGTGATCATCTGAATAGCAATCAACACTAATATGATGATTCCGTATATCCAATACGAATTGAAATTCAGCTTCTTTGGTCCGTCGTTTTCCTTGTTATTATTTTCATTCTCCATTTATACTCGACTCTCTACTTCTTTTAAAAATTGTGTTCACTCTAAAACCCTAATGTTTACATTACTTAAATACATGTAAACAGCATAAGTTTAAAGATTTTGGTATTCTGTGAATTTTCCATCACTCCATAAATCCTCAATGTCATAAAATTGACGAGTTTCAGGATAAAATACATGAACTATTGTATCAAAATAATCAAGCAAAACCCACTTTGATTCTTTCATCCCTTCTAGGTGATAGCACTTCACTCCAATCTCTTTTCGTAACCTTCTATTTACATTGGAAGCGATTGCTCCTACTTGAACAGTTGATTCTCCTTCACAGATAATGAAATAATTCGCAGGTGAATCTTCAATCTTATTAAGGTCTATTTTTACAATATTTAGCCCCTTTATATCTTGAATGGCGTCTATGATTAGATCATTGATTTCTTCAACGGTTGGCGTATCTATAACTTCACTTTCTTGTACTTTCAAATTGTTTGTATTGTTTAATATATAACGCAGTTATACATCAAAATGATCAAAATATTAGATGACGGGCATTGTATATAGGTCACAATGCTTACTTTCGTCGTCTAACACACATCAAAGTTAGCAATAATCATGGCATTAGACCTTATGGATAAATCATTATGATAGGTAATAACCATATAAGACTTAATCGTGTCAATAGCACCAATAAGTATGCCGTGGATATGATTGCAAAAAGCAAACCAATAGAAGGAACTGTCATTTCCGCATCATTCCAGTACGAAGGTAGAGGACAAATTGGCAGGTTTTGGGAATCAGAGACTGAAAAGAACATAACATGCAGTACAATCTTGAGACCTGACTTTCTTGAAGCATCGGACCAGTTTCAATTGAATATTGCGATTTCTTTGGCTGTTCACGATTTTATAAGTCATTTTATAAATAATAAAGAAGTGAAAATAAAATGGCCAAATGATATTTATGTTGAGGATAAAAAAATAGCTGGAATCTTAATACAAAATGCTCTTCTGGGGAAAACAGTAAGCTCTACAATCGTGGGAACAGGAATCAATATTAATCAAACTGAATTTTCGGCGGATGTGCCTAATCCAACTTCATTTGCTATTGAGTTAGAAAAGGAACAAGATTTAGAAATTATGTTTGCTTGGTTGTTTAGATTTTTGACTAAACGTTATCTTCAGCTAAAAAATGGACAAATCGATAGTTTGAAAAATGAGTATCTAAATAACTTATATAGGAAAGGGGCTTGGTCATATTTTAAAAACGAAAGTGAAGAGGTCTGGGAAGGTAAAATAGAAGGTGTGGATGAATATGGAAGGTTACTGATAGAAGATAGCGCGTGTGAATTAAAGGTTTTTAACTTTCGAGAGGTGAGGCATGTGATATGAGTAAGTCATAAAAAGATAGAATAGAATATTCTCATTCAAGTAATTGTAAATAATATGGCTTGGAGAATAATTATTGAGAAAATTTTACGTAAAATAAAAATAGCCGCTCCCCAGCGGCTATTTTAGCAAATTATAATCCCATGAACATATCTGAATCGAAGCCATCACTCATTTGTGATTTTTGGATCCGAATTTCAGAATAATAATATATATATAAACAAAACTCAATCGCAATTTTAAAATGTCGGAGATCCGTTGTTTAGGAAGTTAAACCTTATCTTAATAATTCAACTTCCTAACAACTTTATAATCCCATGAACATATCCTAATTATTTTCTGAATCTTCTTTCAGAATGAAATGAAACACTCAATCTATTTCCTTTCATGATTCAAATATAAGAGCACATTTACCCATATGGAATTACACAATACTCGATTTGTTATATATAAATAATTATAATATGTAGGTATTAATTTCGTAATATGCTGATATGTAGATGGTGGGGTGTTTTTTTTTGGTAAAAAAGTAGTAATAATAGATAGTAATTTGTTATGCTATGATCTAAAATGAGTAATAAAAAGTATGTTTTTTCTTGATTTTTATTTGAGAATTCAGATTTTTATCAAAAATTCTAATATTTAGGTATAATGATATCGATAGGAAGTGTGATTATTCAGTGAATAGGTCTATTATCTAAAGAAATAATTAGAAAGGACTCATGAATTTTTCATCATTTATTACTTGGGTATCGGTCAGCGTTTTTAGGAATGCGATCAATGACTCCTTTTCATATGGATTAAGATCTATTGCTGGAATAAAAGTATCTCGATTCGGAGAAGGCTTTCCTCCTGATATGTAATGATCCATAACTTCATCAAGGGTAGACATGCTACCGTCATGCATATAAGGTCCAGTTAATTCTATATTCCTCAACGTAGGCGCTCTAAAAAAACCATTCTGTGCGGGCCCAGTTATGAGTCCTCTGCCATTCTCAGCGAAATCTGCTAAAGTAGCGGCTTCTTGTAATCCATTATTGAAGTAGTCATTAGATGTCATCAGCGGCATGGCATGACAATGTGAACAATGAGCATCATTAGAAGCTCCAGGGAGATCTAGAAACATTTCAAAACCTTCCAACTCATCATCATTGAGTAATACCTCTCCTTTTAAGTATCTATCAAACTTAGACTCAAAACTATAGATTGACCTTTCGAATTGTGAAATTGCTTTTGCTGCCAATTCTTTTGTGATCTCTGATTTTTTCTCAATTCCAAATGCTTTTCTAAACATGGAAGGGTAGGTATCATGCTTTTTTAGCTTCGTAATTACATTGGGCCAGGTATTATGTAGTTCCACAATATCCTCTACTGGCAGTAATGCTTGTTCTTCTAGCGTATTTGATCTTCCATTCCAAAATAAGCCATTGTCAAAGAAACCAACATTCAACAAACTCATAGAACTAAATTTTCCGGGTATGCCATCTATTCCCACACTTACAGCAAGATTGTCAGTGAATGACCCTTCTGGTAAATGACAACTTGAACAAGATTGTGTGCTATCTGCCGAAAGTATATTGTCATAGAATAGATGTCTTCCGAGTTGAATCCCATCTTCAGTCAATTGATTGTCTTCTGGTATTGGCATCTGAGGAATAACTGGAATGTTCGGGCCTACTTGGATCGTATAAACGGGATAGTTTATTTCTATAGAAATAGGGTCATACTCTATATCCGTTAAATCGTCATCTCCCTCAGAGGGAGGAGGCATTTCTTCTTCACCGCAACCCAATAACGCCGCTACGCAAAAAGATAAAATCCAATATTTCGATAATTCTAATTTCATACATCTATTATACGTTTTAAGTATGCTAATTGTTCCATAGATCTAAAGGGTTATTTCTGTTTGTCGTGGTGGAATTATCAAGGGAGTAGTATTTTAGTTTTTATAATATTATAATACATCTATCCAATAAGTAATGATGGAGTTAGACTTACTGGGTACTCCTGTTTTTGTATTCACTTTCTAGTATTGACAAGCGCCGCCAGAGATGAGGTTTTCATAAATGCTATAGATGTAAAGTGCGGTAAAATGAATGAGAAGATTCTTGTATGTAATACTAAGGATTCCAAAACTAAATGTGAAAAATATAGTAAAGTACAAGATAAGTTGGATAATGGATATACACTTGGACCGTGGGTAAACAATTTTCTCAAAACAATCATAGAGATACTCGATTTTACATTATTGAAGATGAATTGATAGTTTACCAGACAGTTTTTTCAGATAGACTGACCGTAAAACTAAATGTTGGAAATATCGAATCAATACAATTAGATATGTATGATGGGTAATCAAGTAAAAACATATATATAAATATATATAAGACCTACATGAATACAAAAAAAATGAAATGCCAACACAAGACTTAGCCGCTCAAATTTACTTTATATGTATGATACTCGATTTAGGAGAAGTTTCTACTTTGAAAATTATAAAAAGAGAATAGAGATAGATGATATTAGGCTCCCTAAGAGTCATTGCTATTTTAAGGGCTTGACTATGTCAGGCTCTTTTTTGTTCTCATTACTTATCGGTATAACTACTCAATATCAGATTGTATTGCTTGGATTGGCTGTTGAGATAACTGGGCATAGCTATTTCTATACTCAAAAGGTGTCAATCCCATTATGCTTTTAAACTTTCTATTGAAATATGATTGATTATTGAATCCTGATTCATAAGATATTTCTGAAATGGTTTTGCTGTTATCAAGCAATTGTATGCAGGCATTATTTATTCTAAATTCATTGATAATTTGAGTGTATGATTTTTTTGTCTGTTTTTTGATGAATTTGTAAAACCCAGCTTCCGAAAGATTTATCTTTTTGGCTATGTCACTGATATTTACCTCATCTCTATAGTTGTGCATGATGTGATCATAGACCGATGTGAGTCGATTAAATTGGGATACATTGACATCCAATGCATATTCTTTACTGCAAATGGCTTTTGCATCTTTAGCTTGCGATAGATAATCAAGCAATGATAATAAATGTATGAGTTGAGGCATACGATCACTATTCAATATCAGTTCGATGATTGATGCACAATATTGTTTGGTTTTGTCACCAAATTCTATCCCTCGTTTAGCATAGGAAAATAAACGGTGAATATCTCTTAACTCAGGCCTTTGCAAAAAGGGTTCTCCAAGAAAGTCTTCGTTCATTTGAATTACAATCTGACTCGATTCTTCGTCCGTCACAAATCCATGAGGCAAATTTGATCCGAACATAGCAAGATCATATTCACCATAGTCTTCTATCTGATTTCCAACAAACCGTCTTCCTTTACTCTTAGTTGTAAAACAAATTTCTATTTCTGGATGATAATGCCATGCTTGACTAAGTTTTGATCTGCATTTTCGTTTCACCATTCTAGCGGTAAAGGAATGCTCTGGCTTATCAATTATTTTTTCGTATTCCGGTCTCATAAGTATAATTAATGCGGGTCTGAGTATCAATATAGAATATTTTGTATAGAATAGTGCTGCATTTGGGTAGAATCATATTATGTTCTAAATACGAAAGAAACGTAATTTTGAGATTATTAACTACACGGATCACTATTTAGCCTCATCAAAAAAAGTTGACTTTCAAATAGGTTACCTTTTTTGATTACGGGAAGTATTACTTTATCTGACAGAGGGTATTCCTATTTTGAAAGCTGAATTTGTAGATAGAAAATAAAAAAAAGGAACATTGAACAATAGAAATTCGTTGCGTAATGAAGCAAAAGAAATATTACTTGGCAATTGGATGAATGGATTTACAATTCCAACAAAGAAACTGTATCCTTTCCAATGGAATTGGGATTCTGGATTTACAAGTTTGGGGATTTGTCATTTTAATCTAGCATATAGTATACAAGAGTTAGAGTCGCTTTTTTCTGGGCAATGGGAAAATGGAATGGTTCCTCATATCATATTTCATAGTGAAAACGAGAAAACATACTTCCCCAATCATGACTTCTGGAATGCGGATGTTAATAGTGGTGCACCAATACAACCCAAAACATCAGGAATAACACAGCCACCCGTGCATGGATTCATACTAGAGGCAATGTTGGATAAGTATCCAGATGACGAAAAACTTATCCAAGCTGCCAAGAAGCTCTACCCTAAGATATTGAAGAGTCATAGATTCTTCTACACTTACCGTGATCCACATAGGGAGGGTCTCGCATTCATTTTTCATCCATGGGAATCTGGAAGGGACAATTCTCCACTTTGGGATACATCGATGGATAGAATAGAGATAAATAAAAGTGAGCTGCCGGAATATAAAAGGCAGGATACTAGTTTAGCCTCTTCGGACGAGCGCCCTACTACAGAACAGTATGACCGATATGTCTATCTACTAGAGTTGGGAAAAAAGCATAAATATGATGGACTAGGAATCAGTGAGGAAAGCCCTTTTATGATTCAGGATACCTTAATTAATACTGTACTTATCAAATCAAATCAAAGTCTAATAAATATTGGGAAGAGGTTCGGATGGGATACAGGGGAGTTAGACGAGTGGAATCAACAATCGATTTCGAAATTCCGAGAAAAATTATGGGATGATAAGATACAGTCATATGCTTGCTACGATATGGTCGATAACAGCACTATTTCTCATAGGGAGATCGGTGGGGTATCCGCAATATTTGGAAATATTCCTACCAAGGAGCAAGGGGATATGATCAATTCTTACATAAAGTCATTGCACCAAAGGGACTATTTTGTTTGTCCTAGTTTTGATGTAGACAGTCCACTCTTTGACTCCAAACGATATTGGCGAGGTCCAATCTGGCCACAGATGAACTGGATGATTCATAAAGGATTGAAATATTATGGATATGACGACACTGCCGATATTGTAAAAAATGACCTTATTGCACTTGTTGAAGAACTAGGATTTTATGAATATTTTGAATCTCAGAAAAGTGTTGCGGCTACATTAAAAACAGGTTATGGAGGGGGTGATTTTTCTTGGACTGCTGCGTGTATATTGGATTTGATAGAAAGTTAATACTCTAAATATTAAAAAATGAATTACATAGATTACATAGTTATAGTATCCTATATTATTGGATTTTTATTTCTTGGAAGCTTATTCAAGGATAGTAAAGATAGTAAGGGCTACTTTCTAGGTGGTAAAAGTTTTGGATGGTTTCCATTGTCATTAAGTACGATTGCGACTCAGCTTTCTGCCATAAGTTTTATTTCAGCTCCTGCATTCGTGGGACTCAAAGATGGAGGAGGTATGATGTGGCTTACATACGAATTAGCTGTTCCTCTAGCGATGATTTTCTTGATGGTTTTTCTTATACCACCTATGTATAAAGCTGGAGTGGTAAGTGTGTATTCCTATTTAGAAAACCGATTTAGCACATCTACTAGGTTATTGGTCAGTGGCGTTTTTCAAGTAAGTAGAGCTTTCGGGACCAGTGTAATGATATATGCTGTTGCATTGATCTTGACCAGTGTAATGGCTATCCCAATGTGGCAGACCATTCTAATTATAGGTGTTGTTACCTTAATCTATTCCTATCAAGGTGGAATGAAAGCTGTCGTATATGGTGATATGATCCAGATGATAATTCTCTTTTTTGGAATCATTATTTGTTTGATTGCAGGATTACATCATTTGGGTGGTTGGTCAGAGTTTGTAGCAAACGTTGACAGACCAAGGTTAACTGCGGTAAACTTTAATTCTATGGGATTTGAGAAAGGGGAAGAGTTTGGTTTTTGGCCTATGCTGATTGGTGGGTTTTTCTTGTATGCTTCTTATTATGGGACGGATCAGAGTCAAGTACAACGTTTATTCTCAGCAAAGGACTTAGGAACAGTAAAAAAGACGCTCTTATTTAATGGTTTATTGCGTTTTCCTATCACCGTTATTTATTGTCTCATGGGATTGATTATTGGTACTTTAGTGATGACTCAGGCATCATTTTCTTCAGCAATTCCTGTCGATAAACCAGACCTTATGATTCCAATATTTATCCGAGATTATCTGCCTCATGGTGTGATTGGGATTTTGCTAGTTGCTATATTATCCGCGGCTATGTCATCATTGAGCTCTGCTATAAATTCATTGAGCGCAGCGACTGTCGAAGATTTCTTCAATAGAGATAAGCAACTTTCGTCTGAGAAATACATGAAGATATCTAAGCTATCGGCTATATTTTGGGGTGTCATATGTATCGTATTGGCATTTTTTACGGGGGATATTGCCAAGACGGTCATAGAAGCCATCAACAAAGTAGGATCTGTCTTTTACGGGCCTATTCTGGCTACTTTTATTGCCGCAATAGGTATCTCTAAGATAAATAGTAAAGGTGTCAATATTGGTATTCTGGCAGGTGTAGCTACCAATGTTTACTTATGGTTATTTGTACCAGATGTATTTTGGTTTTGGTGGAATGCAGTAGGCGCAATAGTCACATTATTAGTAGGGTATATAGCTAGTCTGATACTCTCGGATAAAGATGAAAAGACTGGTTTCTCAAAACCTAAATTGGAATGGGATAAATCCAAGTTGATTATCCTATTGTTATTCTTTGTCGTTATTATATTATTTAGTTACTTTTTTGATACTTTTATATAAATGAAAAGAGACCTTAAGTCACTCAGTCCTAGGATTCTTATCGCGCCTGACAAATTTAAAGGGTCGATGACTGCATATGAAATATCTAGCATATTAAAATCGGAAATCGAAAAGGTAATTCCTGCGGCTAATGTGTCATGTTCTCCACTTGCTGACGGAGGTGATGGCTCTATAGAGATATTGGCAAAGTATGTAAAATTAGAAAAAAAACTTGTCGAATCGGTTGATCCATTAGGTCGGCTATTGCAGACTGTATATTATAAAAGCGCGACGACTGCATATATCGAATTAGCAAGTAGTAGTGGTCTCGTATTACTGAAAGAAGATGAAAGAAATCCATTAAACACAAGTACTCATGGTACGGGCTTAGAAATAAAGGATGCCTTAGAAAATGGTATTGATCATATAGTACTCTTCCTCGGTGGTAGTGCTACGCATGATGGCGGTATTGGTATAGCTGCTGCACTAGGCTATAGTTTCTTAGATTGTGATGGAAAAGAATTACCACCTATTGGGGCATCTTTGGGCTTGATAAGAACCATGAAGTCCTCTCCTAATATGATAACATTAAAGAGTATGACACTATGTTGTGATGTAAATAATCCGCCAACTGGAATAAACGGTGCGGCATCGGTATATGCACAGCAAAAAGGAGCCTCTGTAGAACAGATGAAATTATTAGATGAAGGATTGGGCAATTTATGTAATCAAATATACCTGTTTAACAGAAATGAGGTAATTAATCTAATTGGAGCTGGAGCTGCAGGGGGGGTGCCTGTATGCTTAGTTGGATTATTTGGTGCTTCTATAATCAGCGGGGTAGATTATATAATCAAAAAAGTAAACCTTGAGGCTGAAATTGCAAATTCAGATTTTATTATTTCTGGAGAAGGAAGTTTGGATGCACAATCTTTAAACGGCAAAGTTGTATCGGGAGTAGCACAACTTTGCAAAGACTACAACAAGCCATTATTCTTAACTGTCGGTAAGAATGAACTGGGTCAAACAGAACTTAATAGCCTAGATGTTGAACGGGTATATGAAATCATAAACTATGCTAAAGACATAAATGATGCGATACAAAACGGATCATATTACTTGAGAAAAATAGGTCAACAAATTGCTGTACGCATTAGGGATACTTCAATGAAGGTGAATAGCTAGATGTTCTAATAATATCGTTTTTAATAAGATAATACTTTTAATGAGACGAAATTAGAGGCATTAGGTTGGTATTATTGCTCGGATAGGTTCATTTATTTGTAGAGAGAGTAGGTGCGGGTTTTTTAAATTAATATCTAATCATGATATCTGACAAACCTAAGAGGTTCGTCCATCGAAATATCAGCTATATTAATTATAGTGTCTCCAACTTGAAT
This sequence comes from Halioglobus sp., assembly GCA_047628935.1. Lineage (GTDB taxonomy): Bacteria > Bacteroidota > Bacteroidia > Chitinophagales > Saprospiraceae > CAJXUU01. The sequence goes on from JBLHWH010000062.1 coordinate 29,202, forward strand.
AAAATTAATAGATAATTCACTTTGGACTGGAGATGTATCTATACAGGAATTACAAAAGATTATAACGTTTTCTGCACATGATTTACAATCAAACCATTCTTTTAATTTTTCTAAGTTGTCATTTTTATTGTTTTCTTCAAGTCCAGAGAGGAAATTATTTATTAATAATCCCGTGGAATCCAAACTCATGTGTGCAACCAAAGAACAGAATTCCTCTTCATCGGTATATTCATTTATTTCATTTTCAATTTTCTTCTCACAAGCAATTACTGTGAATATGTAAACAATGATAAGCCATTTCCCTTTTTTAGCATATGAACCTTTAATTAGAAATGCGAAAAATAGTAGAATTATTGTACTAGATATGGTATTCTTCAATTTAAAAGATGTGGATATATAGTCTAAGGCTACAGATTTAAAAAATAATACAACAATTGAACAGATTGTTGGACAAACAATTCCTGCTCGTTGTGTAATTTACTTTCATTTGCTTTTTGGATTACTTATATTATTTGGTGATATAAATTTACCTTTCATTCTATAATCAATTAATTTTGACTGAGGAGCCAATTGATTTTATATATTTATTTGCGAAATAAAAGTAATAAATTTAACGAAATTACTTCTATAAATCAACTTGATAATAGACGAATATTGCTTTACATCACACCAGTTTTTCTATTTGCAACCATATTACTGGCAGCTGATTTCAGTACAATTGAGGACAGCAGTAATTCAGAAGCAAAAACAGAAGAAGTGATATCGTCTTCCAATGAAGAGAATTTCAATAAAATGATGATGGTTATTACTCATAAACGTTGTGTAAATTGCCATCCAAGTGACAATGTTCCCAAACAAGGTGAAGACAGTCATCCACATTACTTCGGTATGAGTCGTGGAGAAGGAAGTTTAGGTTTTGAAGCGACCAACGGTAAGACTTGTTACCAAGATGAAAACAATGATTTTTCAGGAGTTCCAGATACGCCCGAATGGAGCTTGGCCCTTGCCAGTAGGAAGTGGGAAGGTTTGTCAAGTGTAGAAATAGCATAATCGATGTTGGATAAAGAACGAAATGGCAGGAGAACCCATCATCAAATCATGGAACACCTCACTGAATATGCTTTGGTCCTATGGGCGTGGAATTCTGGCGTAAATGCAGAGGGTATTCCTAGAGAAACACTTCCAGTTCCTAAAGCCGAATATATCGAAGTGGTCAAAAAATGGTTTGAAAATGGAGCGGTGATTCCGGAGTAAGGAATGGTAAACAAATAACATATCACTTTTGGAGGGCTCTTTCTCCCTCTGACTTCGTTAAAAAAAATACTCACCATAGCTAAGTTTAGAGTTTTCTACACACTGTAAATTGCGTAGGAATGAGTGGTTGTTTCACATTCACTATTGCTATGCCTGTGTTTTTTGTCCTGGCGAAGAAAAAATAGCCGCTCCAAAGTATGATAGTATTTAATTATCATTCCTAAGCGTTTTCTTTCAAAAAAGGTAACTACTCAGGTACTTTCAAATATTAAAAAAATACCTTATATTTGGATTAACCAACACAAGGAGTGTAAAATAGAGCTTTCATAAAAAGCTTTAAAGATCGACACAAGATATCA
>JBLHWH010000063.1:0-30674 GCA_047628935.1 Halioglobus sp.
TACTGCTCATATTTGGCATCGGAAGACCTACTTTGTGTGGGTCGGTAATTTCTAATACATCCTTTTTATTATATTGAAGATTTCTACCCACTTTATATCTCAGGTTGGCCGTTGTCTCTCTGTCTCCTATTACTTTCGACGGTGTCTGAACTCTTATCGTTCCGTGATCGGTAGTGATGATTAATTGAATATCCTTTTTTGCTATCTTTTTCAGTGCTGACCAGAGTGAGCTGTTCTCGAACCACGATTTAGTTAGTGATCTATAGGCGGTCTCATCACTTGCCAGTTCTTTGAGCACTTCCATCTCTGTACGAGAGTGGGAGAGCATGTCTATAAAGTTATACACGATCGCCGTCAAGTCATTGTTCATGTAGTTCAATATATTGTCATTGAGCTGCTTGGCTTTACTAACATTAGTCACTTTGAAGTAATCTACCTTAGTCTCAGCTTTGATTAGTCTTTTTACTTGATCTTCAAGGAGCTCTTTCTCCTTCATATTCTTACCACCTTCTTGGTTGTCATTGAGCCAGTATTCAGGAAATCTCTTTTGGATATCTCTAGGCATCATACCAGAGAATATAGCATTACGACTATATTGTGTAGAGGTAGGAAGTATGCTATAAAATGTTTCTTCCGATTCTACTCTGAAAATTTCAGTTATAATTGGTTCAATAATTTTCCACTGGTCGTATCTCAAATTATCTAGCAAGAGGAAAAAAGTGGGTTTGTCTTTTGATATTTTTGGAAATACCTTAGACTTCATCAAATTGTGAGATCCAAGAGGCCCTTCTTCTTTCTGGATCCAATCTTCATAATTTTTTACTACAAAGCGAGAGAACTCTTTGTTAGCCTCTCTTTTCTGCATGTCTAGAATCTCTTTCATTTCTGGGTTATTGGATTCATCCAATCTTAATTCCCATGATATGATATTCTTATATAGTTCAGACCATTCTTTATAGCTCAGACCATTATTGATTTCCATTCCTATTTTTCGGAATTCTTGTTGGTAATCGGTTGCAGTCTTTTGAGATATTAATCTCTTATTATCAATTATTTTTTTGAGTGTAAGGAGTATTTGATTTGGATTTACAGGTTTTATGAGATAATCATCTATTTGAGAACCAATAGCTTCTTCCATAAGGTTTTCTGCTTCGTTCTTAGTAATCATTACAACAGGTATGTTCTGATTTGTGCTTCTGATTCTACTCAATGTTTCCAATCCTGTAAGTCCTGGCATACTTTCATCTAAAAACACGATGTCAATATCATTTTGCTCTTCCAGAACATCAAGCGCATCATGCCCATTAGTTACAGTTTCTACTTGATACCCTTTTTTCTCGAGGAAAAAAAGTTGTGGTTTCAATAGATCGATTTCATCATCTGCCCAAAGAATCTTGATATTGCTGCTCATAATGCTATTGTTTTGAATCCAAGAAATATTAAATGGAAAGATAAATAACGGTACATAACTTTATAAAAGTATTGCTTTTACTTTTTAAGTGAAAAAAAATATCTGTTACTAAACCCATATAAAAGCTATAAGGTGATGATCAATTTGTTTTAGAAAGCATATTGGAAAATGATTTTACTTCAAAGATTTATATATCAATAGCTTAAGTAGTGTTAAGGGGAAGGTACTAGTTTTAAGAGTCTAAAATGTGTTACCTTCGTGTGACTTTTGATACCAATACTAATCTTATAATTACAGCATCAAAAACCTATGGCCAAAAAGAAAATATTTAATGACCCTGTATATGGATTTGTCAGCTTTCCTACTGAATTGATATACGATCTTATTGATCATAAATATTTTCAGAGATTAAGAAGAATTACTCAATTAGGTCTTACGCATTATGTTTACCCCGGTGCACTTCATACTAGATTTCATCACGCGTTAGGAGCACTTCATCTAATGACTGAAGCTGTGCAAACCTTAAGAGAAAAAGGTGTAAATATTTCCGATGAAGAATATGAGGCTGTTTGTATAGCCATATTATTACATGACATAGGACATGGTCCCTATTCTCATGCGCTTGAACTCAGTTTTATTGATATTCATCATGAAGAACTCTCTATATTATTCATGCAAAAGTTAAATGAAGAGTTTGATGGCGGCTTGTCTCTTGCTATGTCTATTTTTTCTGGTTCTTACAAAAAAGGATTTTTGCATGAACTTGTAAGTAGTCAATTAGATATGGATAGGTTAGACTATCTTATAAGAGATAGTTATTTTACTGGAGTAGCGGAAGGAGTAATAGGGTATGATAGAATAATAAAAATGCTCGATGTTGTAGATAATCAATTGGTTATTGAAGAGAAGGGTATCTACAGTGTAGAAAAGTTTTTAGTCTCACGAAGAGTGATGTACTGGCAAGTATATTTGCATAAAACAGTGCTGTCAGCGGAACAAATGTTGATTGCGGTGTTAAAAAGAGCTAAAAAGCTCATAAACTCTAATGTTAAAGTTTTTGCTTCTGAAGCAATGTTGAAATTACTTAAAACAGACTTTTCTTTAATAAGTAAAAATCTGATATTCACGGAATACCTTGATGTATTCGCTGATTTGGATGATGTGGATATTCTGAATTTGATAAAATCAAATTGTGGTCATAAGGATTTTATTCTGTCTTATATGTGCCAATCCTTATTGGGAAGAAGACTTTTTAAGATTTCTTTGCAAGAAGGCGACATCAGTGTTTCTTTTATGGACGGAATTTTACAAAATATCATTGAGTCATTTGGAGTAAGTAAAAGCGAGGCCCAAAATTTGATTCTCAAAGGTCAAGAATCAAATTTAACTTACAACTCAAACAAAGAAGAAATAAGAATATTACAAAAAGATGGCATTGTAAAACCTCTTTCAGAATTCGACACTGAATTCTTGAAGTCGAAAGGAGTTACAAAACATTTTTTATGTTATCCAGTAAAATAATTAGAAATTACTTTGGCTAGGAGTTAATAATTTTAGGAATGAATATTTTATAATCAATGATATTTCATCCTTGAAAACGGAATTTTATCTGAACTGCGATATTTTCGATTGCATCGCTAAGGATATTCGCGTAAGGAGCACCTGAGGCTGGAATGACAAGTAAACCAGGTGTATGTTATCCGAAATGTTTAATTCAGGATCAATACGAAACAGTAACTGAGCAAGTATTGACCCAAGATGAACAGCCTGATCTTAGAATAATCACTGCTGCTTTTGAAACAATACCGAAGCTAAGTCTGAGACCAGACCAATCAAGACAACGGCTAATTCAAAAGTAGACAAGATTGATTTGCTCCTCAACAGAAAATAATTCCTAAGAGGCAATTAGTTAAAGCTGGTGGGTTTAGAGAGTGGAAAGAAATTAATTTTTCTACGAATGTTACTTCAAATATTTATAAAAAAAAATCCAACAAACACTTATGGATAAAGGTTGCAATGTTGGGTCTGTAGGTATTGACGGTAGATTAGAAGCGGCGACAAAAGCAGCCCTTGTTAAATTCCAAAAAAGATAAGGCACTTCCAGTGGGGGAACTTGATGCAGGTACACTAAGAGCTCTTAGTGTACAATATGATACTAAAAACTAACAGTTTAGGAATTTAAGCCTGCAAGATTAATTTCTTGCAGGCTTATTTTGTGTTGCACTCTAGGATAGGCTTTAAATAGATGTTGTTGAAAGCTTGAACTGATGTGAATTCTGTAATGTATTTGCGACTTTAGTAGCGTGTGGGCCACATACACACAGTAAAACAATCTATGGCTATTTCGCGTTCTCAATACAAACTGAATCGTACTGAAAAAAATGACAGATTGGATTAAGTAAATAAGATCTATGACAGATTCAAATATCATCGGTATAATATGGATTCACCAAGCTAAAGCATCAAATACAGTCTTGTGCTTAGATCTTAGCGGGTAAACAATAATTTCACCTTTTTTCTTGGGACTAAGATTTTTGAGGTTAGATATTTAGTTCGGTAACCACAAATGCAAGGATTAAATTGTTATTTCACCAAGTTCTTCAATATATAGATACTGTAAACTAAAAAGTATTAAAACACAAAAAGCCCCAATGTCAATAGACAAGGAGCTTGTTGTATTTTATTCTTATAGAGAGGAGTTCTAGTCCTCTACTAATTCTTCGGCAGCTTTGATAAAGACTTTACCTCTATAGTATAAGTCATCACCTACATAGTATGCTCTATGGAATTGGTGTGCTTCACCAGTTTCCTTACAGATAGATATCTGAGGCATCTCTGCTTTATAGTGAGTTCTTCTTTTTCTCTTTCTCTGCTTCGAAATTTTACTCTTTGGATGTGCCATTTCTCTTTATTTAATATATCAGTTGTTATCAATTAATACTTTCGTATTCTTATTTATCTAGTTCTAAGCCCTTTAAGGTGTCCCAAATACCATTTTTAGTGGTTTCTTTTTCCTCTTTTTTATCTTTTTCTTCCACATCGTCTAACTTGTCCAATATGTTTATATTGCAAGGTGGGATTTCGTCATTTTCGCAATTGTATATCTTTACTAAAGGCATACAAAGCAAAACAAATTCGTAAATCACCTGTGAAAGGTTTAATGTTGATGTTTCTGGATGAATATACATAATCTCATCTGTGCTTTCACCATCAGCACCGTGTTTTACATGTAATGTAAAATCACCGTACATAGGTAAGTTGATGGATTCTAAACATCTATCACAATTTGTTTTGGTACTACCATCTATATTAAAGGTAAAAACACTTGAGTCATGACGTCTGTCAATTTCTACTAAAACTTTAAACTTACCATTATCTAAATGAGAAGCTTCAAAGGCTTTAAAGAAATCACTATCGATATCGAAATCAAGATTGTGAATTCCATCTCCCATGCCTTTATAAGGGATAGTAAAATGGGTTAAAACATTCATAATTTAAAGAACTTTTTTAAACGGAGTGCAAAGATAGGCTTATTTTCCTTATAAGCAAGTAATTATGATCCCTTTCGTATTGATTTAATAGCTTCTAAATATTATATTTATAGTTGTATGATTGATAATCTATTGTATATTATAAGTTTATGTTATATCTGATGAAAGAGACATAATAATATTAAAGTTTTGTGATTTCTTGATAAGCAAGAAAATCTATGAGTTCGTGCTTCACTCTCTATACATTGAATCCAATGCTCCATTCGCGGGTTCCCACAATTCTATTTTGCGTCCATCGTCATCAGGGATATGGACAAATTTTCCATATTCGAATGTTTCAACTTCATCACAAATTATTATTTCGCTTTCTTTTAATTGATCAAGGAATTCTAGTAGGTTTCCTACTCTTTAGTTTACCATGATTTCATTGTCTGCTGGATCAAAGTATTTGATGTCATGTGGGAATGTTGAGCACTGTGTAAATGCTCTTACATTTGGTTTGTCCGTCATATGAAATTCGAAAGGAGCGGCTCATTGATCAGTTTTGAGGTCTAACTTCTCAACATACCATTCCTTTGTTTTTGTTGGGTGAACGCATTGGAAGAAAATGCCTCCGATTCCTGTGATTTTGCCTTTCTTGTCCATAGCTGGTGTTGTTTATAAATTGATTATTTACAATCGATATCAATTTATTCCGAATTGGGGAGGCTAAAAAAGGAAGACAAAAATCACCAATTTTTTGATAAGGAATAAACAATTCATTGGTAGGTTTGGTGAAAATACCTAGGCATGAACAAATTAAGGTTATTGTTAGGTGCAATTCATTCTCAGTATTTTTGCGAAAGCCACATAGGTCAATGTTTTTTCGGAACTGCCTGAATAACCAAACTGCTTTGATATGTATTCTGATGAAGTAAACATCATAGGGTGGTCAAGTGATTTGCGAAGTAAAATGCGATGGACAGTGCAGCGAATTGTAAATTCGCAGGCTGGCTGATTCAGCAATTTTAGGGATTTTACCATTCAGCAAATGAAACTTGAAAGCACTAATCGTTTTATTTAATAAACGACATCCTGAAATGTACCTTATATAGTTAGTGTGAGAAAAAATAATTAATAGCTGGGCTAAATCTGTTCTTGCTTAAATGTAAACGATAGTCGAGCAATGGTTTATACCAATTCTGTATAACTGTGATCATATGTAATAGGTGCAAGAAGGTTGTGATAAGCACACTGGTCAGGAGTTAAACGAAAAAGGGCATAAAATAACCACGTTTTATACCCTTACAATTTTGAAACTGATCCTTAATCTTTATTCAGCTATCATTGGATTCTTATATGAATCATATATGTGTAGCTGATATTTTTCTATTTTATCTATTAGTTTGAATGCATATTCTGAATCAGTAGCATAACCGCAGTTTTTTAGACCAAATGCCCATCTTTTATAGTCTGTTTTGTTGAAGCTAAATAAATCTGAGTAATGTGCAGATTGAGTTAGGAAATTGCTATGATCAACATAAGAATCAACTACAGTTTCATAAGACCTGAAGCAAGATTTGATAAGATTGCCTTTAGTATCAAAGTCATCATCTTCATGTTTGTAAGTTTGTCCCTTCCAGTAAGATTTGCATTTAATACCGAAGTGATTATTTGCAAAGACAGCTAAGTCACTGCTACCCACACCTGATTCATGTAATGCTTGAGCTAATGTGATACTTGCAGGGATGCCACTGCGATACATTTCTATTACAGCCAAATATTTATATTTTTCAACATATGCGTTTGCGGCTATATCTTTCGGATTTTCCGATATGAATATACTAAGGAATGAAAATGTAATTAGAGTAATGTATTTTAACATAAATACCTGATTTCGTATTGTTTGAGTTTTGAAAATATTAGGATTGATTAAATCAACTACTGTACGAATACAATTATCAACTTGAATACATATAACAATTTTCAAATCTTGTGCCAAATTTTTTCGAATTGCGAATTTTGATTGATATATGGTGAATAAAGTATTTTAAGTTGAGTAAAATTTTCATCCTTTTATTATTATTATGAGAACATAGTAATAGTCAACCACCTTGGTTCCTCCTTTTCAATCTTTTCTAGTAAATTGCGCTCAGCAAAATTGATTCAGTGCTTATATACATAGTCAAACGTCTACTTCTTTTTATTCCTACACTTTTTCTAGTGTCGTGCTTGGCTTTTTATCTTAAAAATAATGTCCCTTCAGATCCAGTAGAGATCATATTAAGTCTACAAGGTATAGATGAAACGGATGAAGATTTTTCAGAAGCATACGATGCTAAAATGATAGAGTTGGGTATGAATCTGCCATCATTTTATTTTTCTATTCAGAGTAACTATACTTCATGGATAGATAACTATGAAGGCGAAAGTTCGACAAAACGTTTTGCTACGGAGCTGGCGAATAGAAAATACAAAAAAGTTGATATTCTAGAATTGATATCCATAGCATCACAATTACATGACAAAGAAAAAAGGACTTTGCTAATATGTCAGACGCCGCAAGAAGTAGTTGAAAGATTAGATCGACCACAACTAGCAAGTATAAGTAGTGGAATTAAATCTAGTATTAAAATCCTAAGTGCCAAAATGGAGATTAATAAAGTGAGATGGCATTACCCTACGGCATCATGGCACGGCCTAAAAAATCAATACCACTATTGGGTATCTAGTTTTATAATAGGGGACTTTGGTGTCTCATTAGTAGATGCACAACCGGTATTTAAAAAGATATGGAATAGTATGAGGTGGACTTTGATGCTTCTCATTATAAGTCTGGGCTTTGCTGGAATCATTTCATTTATAATAGGAATATATAATGGAGTTAATCAAGGATCAAAATTTGATCGATGGTCAAATGCTATATTATTTCTGTTTTATAGTATTCCTAAATTTTGGCTGGCAACATTGATGATAATCTTTTTTACAACTGCAGAATATGGGAATTGGACTAATATTTTTCCTAGTGTAGGAGATTGGCCTTCAATGACAGGCTTTTTTGATCTAGTTACTAAATCAGCTAATAAGTTGATATTGCCTGTTTTAGTGATTGTAATTCCTGATGTAGCATACTTGTCTCGTTTAATCAGGGCAAGTGTAATCGAAGAAAAAAACAAGGAATATATCAAAACAGCAAGAAGCAAAGGAATACCAAAACGACAGATCGTGCTCCATCATTTGGTCCCCAACTCGATGATCCCTACTATCACTTTGTTAGCTGGAGTGATACCGGGAGCACTAGGGTCTTCATTAATTATAGAAGTGATATTTAATATACCTGGAATAGGCAGACTAATGTTCGAGAGTATAAAAAGTGCAGATTGGGCAATTGTGTTTCCGATAATTATGATAGTGTCGATACTTACCGTAATCGTATTCTTAGTGGCTGATATATTAATCGCCTGGTTGAATCCTAAAATAAAATTAGGATGATAGATTTAATCAAAAATACATGGAAAAATTCAAGAGGTGATCGAGGAATGAGATTTTCGATTTTTATCATTATCATATGGATATTGATAGCTTTGTTTGCACCATTTTTAGAATCAATTTTCGGAGCGGGCTTTTCTGAACTACAGCCTGAAAATGGATTATTACCTCCACTCAGTAATAGTGGTGACTTATTTCATCTAATGGGTACCGACTATCTAGGTAGAGATTTATTTGCAGGGATGATTCATGGAGCAAGAGTAGCATTTATAGTTGCGATTGCAAGTGTATCAATTTCATTGATTTTAGGACTTCCAGTAGGACTTTTGATAGGGTTTTATGGAGATGGAGGTATAAGAAAGAATCTTATACAACAGGTTATAATTTTTATCGCTATTGTAATAAGTGTTTATTATCTAATGTCTATGATAAGTGATGGTTTAGTTAGTTATAATGTTTTTCCGTTCCTTGGAGTTATAGCTATTACTATTGGATTGGATAAGATAGTAGGAAAAATGTCAATTAGAAAATATGGAGTGCCATTAGATATAATAATGCAGCGTTTATTCGAATTACGTGAAGGGTTACCCGGATTGTTTATCATTCTTTCCTTAGCGGCAATCATTACTTTTCAGTCAATATTTTCTGTGGCAATTATTATTTCGATATTATTTTGGATGACATTTGCAAGGCATGCTAGAGCTGAAACAATGCACGTAAAAGAAGAGGACTATATTATGAGCGCATTATCTAGTGGAGTTTCAGATTTTAGACTTTTGTTTTATCATATTCTGCCAAATGCGATGCCATCTATATTTGTGATTATAGCTTTTACTTTCGGTGCAGTTATTTTATTGGAATCCTCCTTGTCTTTCTTGGGTATTGGGCTGCCAGTAGAAGAAGTTAGCTGGGGGAAGATATTGGCAGGTGCGCGAAAATCACCAAAGGCATGGTGGCTTGCTGTTTTCCCCGGGATGGCTATATTCTTAGTGTTATTTGCATTCAATAGTCTGGCAGATTATTTTAGTCAATATCAAAGAAGAAATGATAGAGTGGAGAATTAGAAACGACGTTTTTGGAAATGTCTTTTTGAATTATAGAGATTGAGGTTTTTAAGTGCAAATTTGAAGAATCACCGAATTGCTAGAATTGCAGAATTGCTTTATGATGTTGATAAGCATATAATTTCTAGTGTTGATTCTCTAAAATTTACAATCTTTGTACATTCAAAATAAAATAACGCAGTATTGAAAGTAGCTATACATCAACCTAATTTTCTTCCTTGGATGGGTTACTTTTATAAGATAGCGCAGTGTGATACTTTTGTTTTTTTTGAAGATGTAGAATATACTAAAAGATCATTTATCAGAAGGGTCAAGATTCATAAACCTCACAAAGTAGACGAAGATAAATATCTGATAGTACCTTTACAAAAGCACTCTGACTTCGCAGATATTGCTGAGCTGAAATTGTTGATTGACCCTATTTGGCAACGCAGAATAAAGGCACAAATTCATCAATCCTATAGTAAGACTCCATGCTATGCACAGTTGGAGTCGATTCTGGATACTTTTTTTACAGATAAGTGGGAAGCTGAATATTTTATAAATTTTAGTACAGAGATAATATTACATATCGCAAGAAAGCTAGAATTGGAATGTGAATGGAAATACTCATCTAGTCTAGGTATCAAAAAACAAAGTGCCGAAGCCAATATTGAAATTATCAAAAAAGTAGGTGGATCAAAGTATATTTCGGGACTTGGTGCTAAAAAATACCAAACCAAAGATCAATACCTAGACCAGGGAATTCAACTTATATATAGTGATTATCCTACTCGTTTTAGAAATAAGAATCTACCCACACACTTCATGAATAAGTCAGTGATAAGCTATCTAGCATGGTATAAATTAGAAGAGATTCAGGAACTGATTTTACATGCAAATGTCAACAGATAGTCCAAAGCCAAGCTGTTTAAATTTTAGTAATCTAATCCCAAAGCGGTCGAAAGTCCAATAGTCAAAAATCGAATTGTCTAATTTCTAAAAGTATAACCTCGGAAAAACAAAAAGCGAAGTAACCTGCCAGTAAATTTTCCCGTATGTTTTCTGCGAAAGTCACGCTATAAAAAAAAATATACTTGAATGTATGTTTGTTTACAACGAGTATTTTCGAAGAAAACCATCTCTTATACCAAACTAAACAGCCACACTATACTCCCTCAAAGCATCGTTCAAACTAACTTTCTTATCTGTACTCGGCTTTCTCTTACCAATAATCAAAGCACAATTCACATTGAAAGATCCCGCTGCAAATACTTTAGTGTAACTACCAGGAATAACAACTGATCTTTCTGGTACCTCACCTTTATAAGTTACAGGTTCTGGGCCAGTGACATCAATGATATGTGTAGATTGAGTGATTGTAACCCCTGCACCAATAACTGATTCTTTTCTTATTCTTACGCCTTCTACAATAATACATCTAGATCCTATGAAACAATTATCTTCTATGATAGTTGGAGTTGCCTGAAGGGGCTCTAAAACACCTCCAAGGCCTACGCCACCAGACAAGTGAACATTCTTACCTACCTGTGCACAAGAACCAACAGTCGCCCAAGTATCTACCATGGTGCCAGTTCCTACCCATGCGCCTATATTCACATAACTAGGCATCAATATTACACCTGGTTCTAAGTAGCTACCGTGTCTTGCGATTGCATGAGGCACTACTCTTACACCTTGTGATGCATAATCCCTTTTGAGTGGAATCTTATCATGAAATTCAAAAGGACCTACCTCGATTGTTTCCATTTTTTGGATAGGGAAATACATTACAACAGCCTTTTTTACCCAGTCGTTGACTTTCCAGTCGTCTCCGTCTGGTTCCGCTACTCTCAGTCTACCTTTATCTAGTTCTTCGATAACGGCTCTGATTTGAGATTGCACTTCAGTATCTTTGAGCATTTCTCTGTTTTCCCAAGCGGCCTCTATAGTCTGTTGTATATTTTGCATTGTATTTTTATTTTGTGGTGTAAAAGTAATCTAGAATCAATACATATCAATTAAATCAATAGATAATCCAAATCTAATATGCAATTCCTTTTACTGGTCCAGTATCATTAAAAATAATTATGTCCACTATTATTAAAAAAGATAACACCAGTAGAAAATTGTCTACTGGTGTTATCTGATACAAACTATTTGTTAGGTTTTTTTTCTCAATATTCTGATTGTGTTTTTATTATTACTTAAAGATATATCTCAATCCCACTTGCGCCTGCCATCTACTATTCAGACCGAAATCGTCAAAGAAAGTTTGCTTTAGAGATTGGTCAAATGTATATACAGGATTCCCATCAGCTACAGCTACTGAGATAGGTTGGTTTAATCCAGTGTTTGTTGCTCTCTGAGTTACTCCCCAAGAACTAGAGATCATGTTACCTACATTCAATATGTCAAGACTGATTTGGAATTTATTGCCATCAGAAACACTTATGTCTTGCAGGATTCTCAAATCAATACTTCCAAACCATGGTGAAAGCGCGTCATATCTCTTTGAGTAATCGCCTCTGTTACTAGATAGATATTCATCTTGACCAATGTACGCTTTGAATGCAGTTTTTTGAGCTGCTTGAGTAGGATCGTCTCCAGAGAATGTAAGTGCATCAATTTCAGTATCTGTAGGGATATAGATCAAATCATTTAATCCTGATCCATCGTTATTGATGTCTCCAGAATAAGTGTAACTAAATCGTCCTCCTTGCGCATATTCGCCAAATAATGAAATTGTAGTGGCATATCTGCTGCCATATTCAAACTTCTTAGACAATGCACCTATTAGGCGGTGTTTGTTTCCATATAATGATGGTGCTAAATCAGCCGCATTTGTATGCATAATATTTGCTGGATTTCTATCATATGCATCAGACGAGATCTCTGCATCTATAGAATTCACTTCTGCCGCTTTTAGGAAGTTATATCCAACCATAGCAAAGTTGTTTTTCCATGATTTTTGCAACTGGAACGAAGCATTGAATGAGTACCCTTTATCGGTGTTTGTAAATACGTATGCATTCGTAGATCCGCCAAATGGACCTTCGGCTCTATCGTTAGCACCGTATATAGGTCTATTGTCTGCACCGTTAAGTGTACTTGTAGGTAGTTTTAGTCCATGATTTTGTACCATCTGAGCTTGAAGATCTTTTGTGTAAAGTAAGTCTACAGTCCCGGTCCAGTCATTGATTTTTCTATCGTAACCTAGACTTGTTCTCCATACTTGTGGGAATTTGAAGTCAGGATTTGTCATGTTGTAAAAAAAGAAATCTGGGTTAGCAACTTGATTTCCTACCCATACAGCAGGAAATCTTCCTGAGAAAAGCCCTGTTCCACCTCTTAATTGGGAAGATCTGTCTCCAGCCATGTCATAGTTGAATCCGAATCTAGGATTTATTAGAATATTTCCAGTAGGAAGATCAGTATGGTTGTAATTTACTGCTTCTCCTTCTGCATTGTAGTATGTTACATCTGGCGCATAGACTCCACCATCAGCTAATAATCCCCCTTTTCTATCAATGTTTTCTTGGATGAGATCAGCTGTATTGAAATATAATGGCACATCTACTCTCAGACCAAATGTCAATGCTAATTTTTCACTTGCTTGGTACTCATCTTGAGCATAGATAGACCATTGTCCAAGGTTTGTCTCCGCCAATGCCCAACTGTCATTTGCATTGTTATTTGTAAATGCATCTCTTGCCGCTTGCACTTCGCCAGCAAATTCTTCTGATTGGATCACAGATTCTACATCATTGATATCTACTCCTGGTGCAAAAACTCTGAATCCATATGATGTTAAGTTAAAAGAATTGTCAAAGTTGAATCTCTCAAATGATGTTCCAAAAGTGAAACTATGATTGTTTTTGTATAGGTTGAAATCATTCGTTATTTGAAATACGTCTTGACTTAATACATTATTTACAGAAAATGGCTCATGTCCTGCAATGATGTAGTTGATACCATTTTTTGCGATGTTCAATACGGGAAACGGCTCTGAGAACGGATCTCTGTTGTCTCTAAAAGTAGTGTAACCTACTTTTAGGTTGTTAGCCATGTTTGAACCGAAGACCGACTTCAATTCAACGATTCCAGAGTTGATTTTATTATTAATTCTATAACCACTGTTTTGGAATTGGAGCGTTGTGAAATCCGGTCCTCTTCGACCAATAGCTGAAGGGTGCGCAGGTTGCTCTTTGAATGCATCTAAGAAGTTGTACGAAGCGGACAACTTATGATTTTGACTTAGATTAAAATCTAATCGGATAATTCCTTTTGTATTATCTCTATTATATCTAAAATTTGAAAATGCTCCGGTATCGTATCCGTGTTCTGACATCAGCAAGTCAGAGATCATCTGCATATCTGATTGTAATACTCTTGACTCATTGTTAGCTCCAGATCCTGTGTTAGGCTCGAATAGTGATCCCAAATCAGACCGCTTTGTTATCTCTAGATTTGCAAAGAAGAAAGCCTTGTTTTTTAAGATAGGTCCTCCAATAGAAAATCCTGTTTGTAGTGATGAAAGATCGCCTGTGGGCACTTCCGTATCACCAATTTTTCCTCCAGTCATCGAACTATTTCTAAAGAACCCATATACAGTTCCTTCAAAATTATTGTTCCCAGATTTTGTGACGGCATTTATAGAAGCTCCTGTAAATCCTGATTGAGTCACGTCAAAAGGTGCAATGTTCACGGATATCTGGTCGATTGCATCAAGTGATACCGGTTGTGCATCTGACTGCCCACCGGGTGTAGCAGCATCCAAACCAAATGGATTGTTGAATATCGTACCATTCAAACTGTAATTGTTGAATTGGTCATTTCTGCCTGCAAACGAACCTCCTTCAGCAGACATCGGATTGAGTCTCGTATAATCATCCGCTGATCTTGAAATAGTTGGTAAGTTTTGTAGTTGGTCTCTTCCTATTGTAGTTCCTGCACCAGTCTTTTTTCCATTAAAAATAGGATCTAGAGCACCAATTATTTCAATGCCGTCAAGTGTAACACCTTCTTCCGATAGGTCAAAATTTAATTTTAGCTTTTGTCCGAGTGTCAAGAAGATGCTCTCTTGTACATTGCTAGCATAGCCAATATAACTAGTCTCTACTTTGTAAGGCCCTCCGATTCGCATGTTAGGAAGGTTGTACTTGCCGTTTTCATTTGTGGTGGATCCATATGTAGTACCAGAGGGAACGTGTGTTGCAATAACCGTTGATCCAATAAGGTCGATGTCAGCCGAACTAACAGAACCACTCATGCTGGCTGAAGTGACCTGTGAATAGGATAAATGACATGAGGTTGTGAATACAAATAATAGAATAAATTTTAATAGGTAATTTTTCATTAATTATGAGTTAAGGTTTACTAATGTTTTGTTTCAAGCAATAATGTAATCAATAATTAACATATAATTAAGAATAGGAAAAATTTAATAATGATGATTACTTGTTTGTAGTCTAAGTGGCTCAGGCTGGTACGTATTTTTTTATTACAATATATCGCATCAAAAACTATAATCCTCGGCAATATCCGAGGGATTAAATCTTACCAAATCTAATTTAAAACTAATTTTACCCAAAAGACCAGTACCTTCACTATCATAGATATCACGAATGGCCTGGCTGTTAAACAATGGTAAATAAATAGAAAAAACGCCTTTACCAAATTCAAGTAGAGCTCCTCCGCTGTAGATGCTCTGCCCCGTTAATGGTTGCTCTGCCGTTGATTTAGAAGTGTAATATCCAATGTCAAGGAATAATTTTAATGGAAAGAATTTTGGCATCTTTACAGGAAGGTCAGATTTTATATTCAGTGCAAAAGCAAGATCATTCGATTGTCCAATGTTGTATTGACTGCCAAGAGGAGTTTTAAAACCGCCACCGCCATAGCTTATTTGATTATCCAACCTTACCTCCTGATTTGCTCGGTTAAAGAAGTAGTCATCATATGCATAATCATTGAACCCTTGATAGATAAGTGCAGATGATCCTTTTACAATTCCTCCATCATAATTGGCGGATTCTCGTTGAGTATTGGTAATGAAGTAACTGGCCCATAGTCGAAAGTCTATCGATTGATGAGGCTTGAACATGAAAGATTTATTATATGCAGCGTTGATTTTACTGTAGTTGTGTTTCTCACCAATAATATTTGTGTAAGGTTGGTATTCTAGATATACATTTAGATCGGATGGGCCTAATTCCCAGAAGTCATAATATTCATATCCTAATCTAAAAAGAGCGCTATTCCTATTTTTGATAAGTAGATCCTCCCCTTGAAAGTCGAAATATTCTTCATTTAGGAATATTGGTTTCAGATACAATTTGCTGTATTTATGTTCTTTTGGAGCATGATGGAAATGAAGAGATACATGTGGGCTGACCCTCGTATATCTTAGCGCTTCATCTAATCCTTCGCTAAATCTGAAGGAGTAAGATTTAGCATTCAATTTGTATTGAATTTTTCTGATTTTTTTACTTTTTAAGTAATGATCATAGCTAAGCCAAGTTTCACCAATGGGCTTGCCCGAAGTGAATCCAAATGCAGGAGAAAGTGCCCATTTAAGCTTTTTAGTCGGGAAGGTAGAGTTATAAAATGCTATACCTAGCTGTCCTCCATCGGAAGTGTTGTATGAGAAGGCCGGTGCAAAATATATCTCTCGATACCTACCATCATCCACTTTAGCAAGAGGGACTAACTTGATCGGTCGTTTTATACCTTTATAATTATTATTCCTATTAATATCCATTGATAAGCCTTTCTCATCTATGATAGCAGATGTCCAATTGATATTTTCATCTTCTTTATCTGAATAACTTGCTTCTCTTATGTTTTCAAATATTTTTGTCCCTGTATGGCCTTCTATCCATAAGGTTATTAGATTTCCTTCATCTGACTTTAGGGTCACATGATAGGGTGGGGTTGATCCAGAAACATGTTTCACTGTGAGATTTCCTTCTTCCAATTTTTCAACTTTGTAATCATACGACCAATCTTTTAGTACTAGATCTTCGAAGAACCACGCTAAATCTTTTTCAGTATGTTTTTCGAGAATCAGTCTTAAATCGTTTGGCTGGGGATGTTTGCCCTTCCAATCTTTGTAAAACTGTCTCATACATTTATCAAACAGATTGATATCAACATAATCAGCCATGTGCGCATACATCCGTGCGGGTATTTCATAAGCGTTCAATCCATAGTTTACAGGATCTATATCATTGACATCCATAGACAAAGGAGCATGATAATGTCTACAAGCTTGGCCTCTAGCTAGATGTTGAAGAAATGGAGGTTGTCCATCATTCATCAGTATTTTATTATTCATACTGTAGTGATCATAGTCTAAGATATCTTTGAAATATCTTTGTTGATAATAAGTCGTCAGCCCTTCGTCCAACCAAGCATAGTCTCTTTGGTTGAATGCTAACGCACTATAAAAATATTGATGGAGAAGCTCATGAACTACATAAAATCTGAGATTACTGACCTCATCATCAGGACCACTTACGGTGATTAGTCCAGGATATTCCATACCACTTATTGCTGTTGGGCCTTTATCTATAATAGATAGAGCTTCATATGGAAATGGACCGATCGTATTTTCAAAGTAGACCAATGCTTGTTTGACATATTCATTTATTGATGAGTCCCGTTTTGGGTATTTTGTCATAACTGAAAGTTCTAGCTCTCCTTCTTGCACATTCAAGTTATGTTTATAGACCTTCTTGTTTTTACTCTTTATTATGGCAAAGTCAATGATGTCAGAGCCTTCAAATTTGTATGCTCCATTTGATCTATCTGAAAATGGGACACTAGATATTATATTCTCTTCTGACGTCTCAAAATTTATTTTAAAATCGGCCACTTCAGTATAGAACTCACCCATACTAAGATACGGCATCGGATGCCACCCTGACTGATCATATACCGCTGGGGTGGGGTACCAATACATGAGAAAATCGTCGTATGTTTTCCAGCCCATACGGCTGAATTTTTTCGGTAATTTTAGTTCGTATGAAGTATTGAGTGTTATACTTTCTCCAGGTGTTAGTGATTTGGGTAACATGAAATAGACTACATCTTTATTATTTTCCCAGCTATAAAGGTCCATTTTTTTTGATCCAACACCGATTGATAAATCTCGATACCCGCCTAGTTCTTCATTTGAAGCGAAGTAGAAATCTAAATTTCCAGTTCTTATGGCCTGATCACTGAATGCTGATAATTTATCCGAAAATGCATTTGCCCATAAGTGAATAAAGAAAGTATCTAATGTATTCGAAGAATTATTGGTATACGTAATATCCGTTGTTGCAATAATCATATGATTACTGTCTAGACTTGCATTTATTTCAAATACAACATCTTGTTGGAAATATTGCGCTTTGGCACAGACAGAAATGATTAGAAATAACCCTAGTGTAGATAATAATCTTAATCGCATATGATGGAGAACATTTTAGGCTGCCAAGATAGGTAAGAAATTAATATTCTAATGTCACATCATTGGTCAAGTAGTATTTTATTATTATTTGTTGGAGGAGACAGATTAGTATTTTAATGTAAGCGCTATAAAGCGATTTTGCAATTCAGCGATTCTGACGATTCTGACGATTCCGAAAAATACCAATAGAATATTTAAAGTTAGAAATTAAAGAAAGCGACTTTGTACAATACTCCTTTAAGTCATACCTTTACATGATGGACAAAAGAACTATAGAAACTGTTAAAATATTTAATGATGCGGCACAAGGTTATCAAGATAAATATATGGATGTAAGTTCATATGCCGCTAGTTTGGTTTTGTTCTGTGATTCTTTAAGCTCGCAAGATGGTGATGTTTTGGATGTCGCTTGTGGGCCAGGAAATGTGGCAAAATTTATTGCTGATAAAAGGCCGGGCACTAAAATAATGGCAACGGACTTATCAAGAAAAATGTTGGATTTAACTAAGATTAATGTGCCAAATGCTTGTACGTCCTTAATGAATGCAAAAGATATCAAAACGGTAGGTCAGCAGTTTGATGGAATATTGGCCAGTTTTATATTTCCATACCTATCTAAAAGTGAAGTAATTGATTTTATAAATGATGCTTCAGTAATAATGAAGAAAAGTGGTGTTTTGTATATAAGTACAATGCAGGGAAAAAATTCAAATTCTGGATATGAAGGTCCATCCGATGGTGTGCAGATGTATATGAATTATCACGAAGTTACTTATTTAGAAAAGGCTCTGACTGATTCTGGTTTTGCTATAGTATCCAGTATAATTAAACCCTATGATTATGGCGGGGATAATAATGGAACAGACATAATTATAATAGGGAAGTTGAAAGCCTAAAGTTCTTTCAGAACGCTATCGATTACCTCTGCATAGTGTTTATGTTCAAGTTTAAGAACATTTGCTGCAATTTCATTTGTGGAATCGGATGGTAAGACTTTACATTTAGCTTGAAATATGTGTTCTCCTTCATCAAACTTTTCATTTACATAATGAATTGTCAGTCCAGATTCAGTTTCATTATTTGCTTTTACTGCTTCATGGACATGTTGTCCATACATTCCTTTGCCTCCATACTTTGGTAATAGTCCAGGGTGAATGTTTAATATTTTATTAGGAAATTCTGAGATCAGATAAGGAGGAATCAACCATAAAAAACCAGCAAGCACAATCAAGTCAATTTTTTCGGCTCTTAATACCTTCAGTATACAGTCATTATTATTAAAATATGATCTGTCTATTCTCAAAGTTGAGACAGCGAATTCTTTGGCATGATTAAGTACACCCGCGTTTTTTTTATTGGTGATGATGATAGTTAGAGCCAGAACCAGATGCCAATATAGCTATGTGTTGAACGTTCAATTTGATATTTATTAAGAGAGAAGAAGCAAGGTGTTAAGAGTTATCTCAAATCCTTGTAAGCTATAGTCTGAGATGGGTCTATGCTAAGCATTATACTCCTTATTTTTGTTTTTTGATCAGCATCGGCAGTTATGAAAATATCAACTATTTCTAGTCTTTTAGTATCCGCAAACATTTGAGGCAGTATAGTATTATTAATTTCTTTATTCACTCGCCCCACATCAGTGATCGCTTCTAATATTACTGCTCTACCTTCATTGAAATCAGAATGCATTTTATCCATACCTTTTCTATGGTAACTGTACATTGCTTCCCTCATTCTACGGAACTTAGGAGATCTTACGTTTTCTATCAAGAAGTATCTATTTTGTTGTCTTTTATCATCTTGAGTCCATCCGCCATCACCTCTTTGAATACTCGCAGGAAGGCCATTATATAAACTAAACGCTTGATCAAAAAATGGATCGCCTCCCATTGGAGAAAAAGAATCATAATCCATACCCAACATGAAGTAGGCGAAAAAGCTCAATATAGAAGAAAAGTTGTCAGCATATCCATCTGTTGATATTCTTATATTCTGAAGACCATCATAAGCAAATGTGAGATTTTTATCTACATATTTCATGATCGGAGTGCTGGTATTAGAGTTATATATAGGTCTTGAAGTCTGCACTACTAATTGTCCTCTGAAACTCGTAGGGCTCAATTCTTCCTTAATCGTCAATTGAATATTGCCCCGTATTCTTTCATGGTCTTGGTAGGTATCTTCAGTCCAAGTATTTGAATTGTAAAACTCATAAAGTTGCTTTTGAAGTGCAGGAACTATATTCTCATTAGTCATGGAGAGACCAGGTGCTCCCACTTTTACTTCTAATTCAAACTCTTGCGCAGAAGCGGTATTCACCAAAGCTATTAAAAAACTAAAAATGCTTAATCTTATTATATTTCTCATTAGTTATTTTTTCGAAGCCTCCTAGCGGCCCACCTTCTGATAATCAATTTGCTCGTATTCTACTTAAGCCAATCAATAATCCTGGAACTTAGTTAACTTTC
The DNA here is from genome assembly GCA_047628935.1 of Halioglobus sp. Taxonomy (GTDB): domain Bacteria; phylum Bacteroidota; class Bacteroidia; order Chitinophagales; family Saprospiraceae; genus CAJXUU01. The sequence continues at coordinate 20,343 of JBLHWH010000063.1, forward strand.
ACTTTAGAGTGGCTTGCCTTTTTGACAAATGGTCGTAATGTAGACAAGACCTCACCCATGACTATTTTTTAGTAAAGTTGCAATTTCATCTACAATATCAACGGCAACAGCAGTTTTACTTTTTAGCTGATATTCCTTGATGTCACTTTCAGATTTTATGATTCTAATCTTATTGGTATCATGTTGAAATCCTGCGCCTTTATCATTCAATGAGTTTAGAACGATGAAATCTAGGTTTTTCTTTTGTAGTTTTCGAATTGCATTAGAAATTTCATCATTTGTTTCCAAAGCGAACCCTATTAGAAGCTGATTTTTCTTTAGGGATCCTAATTGAGCCGCTATATCTTTTGTCCTTTTTAGCGGGATGTTGAGATCTCCTTCTTTCTTCTTGATCTTTATATCTGATACTGTCTGCGGAGTATAATCAGCCACCGCGGCTGCCATCACTGCGACATCACAATCTTCAAAGTTTGCTACTGTGGTTTGATACATTTCTTCAGCGGATGTCACGTTTATCGTAGTCACATTTATATGATTGCTAGATAAATTCGAAGGGCCTAATACTAATTGCACTTTAGCTCCTCTATTTGCACATTCTTCAGCAATAGCGATTCCCATTTTTCCAGAGCTTCTATTTCCAATGAATCTTACAGGATCAATCGCTTCATGGGTTGGTCCAGCGGTTACGATTACATTTTTACTTGAGAGATCTTGGTTGGTATTTAGCTTGTTTGATAGGTAAGCTACGATGTCTTCTGGTTCTGCCATTCTCCCTTCTCCACTCAATCCACTTGCTAATTCACCATTGCCTACAGGAATAATTCCGTTTCCATATGATTCTAATTTTGCAAGATTCGCTTTGGTAGATGGGTGGATCCACATATCAAGATCCATAGCGGGAGCTATATGAACTGGACACTTAGCGGATAGATAAGTAGCGACTAACATGGAGTCTGCTATACCGTTTGCCATTTTACCTAATGTAGTGGCTGTACAAGGAGCTACTATCATAACATCTGCCCATAATCCTAGTTCTACATGATTGTTCCAGCTGTTTCCGTCTGATACTTCTGTATGAACATCATGTTTAGATAGGGTAGATAAAGTTAGTGGGGATATAAAAGCACAAGCCGAAGGAGTCATGACAACTCTAACTTCGGCTTGTGCTTTTATCAGTAACCTGGTCAGTGAAGCGGCCTTATATGCAGCGATCGAGCCTGTGATACACAGTATTATTTTTTTCGATGCTAGGCCTTCGCTCATGTCCAGATATTTAGTTTTACAAGAATTGTTTGTTTATAGAATAATTCAATATCAAATACTGAACTAAGTAAGAAACTATAAACACAATCTGAAAATTACTCTTCGTCTCTTAATCTGTACTCTAGCTCTCCATTCATGTATTCAGTGTAAGCTATGATAGCAGGATTAGGAAGTCTCTCGTAGAATTTTGAGATTTCTATCTGTTCTTTGTTTTCGTGTATTTCTTCGATTGCATCCGAAGTAGTTGCAAATTCTTCCAACTTAGCGTGCAATTCTACTCTAATATCTTGCGAAAGCGAAGTAGCTCTTTTTCCAATTATGTTGAGTACTTCATAGATGTTACCTGTAGTAGCAGCGATTGTTTTTACATCTCTTGCTTCTACATTCGGATCTATAGATTGTACTTTACTTTTAATATCACTCATGCTTTAAGTTTTTTTAATTCTTCAACTGTGTTATTATATATATTAGCGACCTCTTTGCTATACTCAGACGTCGGATGTTTTTTTGTAAACTTCTTATATAACGCAACGGTATTCTCATATCGTTCCTCTTTTTTGCCATAAATACTCTTTTTGGCAAATTCATACGTAGCTTTTATCATCAAATATCTTACCCTTTCCGCTTCTACTGCATCAGGGTATTGAGTCAACATGTTTCCGAACGAGCTTACAGCTGATTCGTATTGACCGATATTGTAGTATAGATTTCCTTGTTGGAATGCTTTTATTTCAAGCTTTCTTCTCATTTCATCAATCAAGGCGTTACACTCGGCTACTCGCTCACTTCGAGGGTGAGTATTTATGAATATTTGTAACCCTTCAATAGCCTTTACGGTGTAACTCTGATCTAGTTTTGGATTTGGAGATAATCTAAAATTAGAATAAGCAGACATATATTCAGCTTCTTCTCTTTTATCACTATTGTAAAAGGTAGATGAAAAACTTTTAAAATAGTGCGCAGCAAGAATAAACTCATTGTTATAGTAATGTGTATATGCAAACTTTAAGAATAACTCTTCAGCTTCCGTTTTACCTCTGTAATTAGGAATAGATAGCTCTAATAAAGTCTGAGCTTTTAGCCAATCTTCTTGGTCATAAAACTCTAATGCTTTTTGATATATTAGTTCAGGATTGTTACTTGTACGCACCGCTTCGAATTTCGATTTGCAAGCAAAAATCACAATAGAAATAAATATTAATAAAACGCTTTTTTTCATAGGGGTGCAAAATTAGTATTTTTTTGATATTCAAGTGTATAAATGAGCATAAATAGGGACTTTGAGCATCAGCTAAATGTCATTCTCACATTTTTTGTATATAAAACGCCCTCAAAAACCTATATATCAACGAAAATTGAAGAATTTAGCTGTATTGTTATTGATGAATTAAGGTAAGTTTAACATAAGCAAACCCTTATGTAGGTCTTAATTTTTTTTTGGAATGTAAAGGGAGCGATATGGCAAATATTCTTTGTGAAAATCAAATTCGAAAAAAGTCATCGTATCCGGCAATCTGATTTGACCAATCATACTTTTCTACTTGTGTTCTTGTCGTCTGTGTATTATTTGGATGGGCTTTTATTGCAGCTCTTAATTTTTTCACTAACTCTGGTGTATTTGAAAAATAACAATCATTATATTTTGGTCTATCCAAATGCTCAGGGAAAGCCAATCGATCTGGTAATATTGGGTAGCAACCTGATGCTATTCCTTCCACAGCAGATATTCCAAAAAAGTCCTGATTACTTGTGACAGGTATAATATCTGCTTTTGCCAGTAATTGTAAATATTCTAATCTAGATTTAGCATAACCAAAATGGATTATTCGTGCACCAAGTCTCATTTTCGCTTCTTCGAATATTTTTGGAGAACGTTTGTATTTTTTTCCAGCCACAATCACTTCGAATTCCATTCCTTCCTCTTGTAACTCAAACAATGACTCAAAAAAGTCATGAGGATTCTTATCATACTCCCATCGATGATTCCAAATGATGATAGGAATGTCATTTTTAATGTTCTCTAATTCTAAAAGAGGCTTCATATTTACTCCAATAGACAGGACATGACTTTTTACGCTTATTTTCTCTATCTCTTTATCTGGTGTTCTGTCAGGAAACTGCGCAAGAAAAGTTGGCAATATCCCTATCAAGTCATCTCTATGATATGCTGAATTAAAAATCACCCGATCCGATGCTAAACAAGACAGGTAATTGATCCATCCATAGTGATTGTCCCTTTTTAAAATAATATCAGGATCGTTTTTAGACCATGGATAAGTAATTTGATTTTCATGAAAGAATACATGGACAGCTACTCGATTATACCATGCATTTTTATCTCCTTTAGCAATCAATAAGCCTCTTAACGTCGCTATGTTGGTAAATGAAGTAGAGAGTATTAGGTCATATTCCTGTTCTAGCCCAATAATCTCATTGCTGAAATGGATTGCTGAGTGTGCCATCCTCCATTTCCAGTGCCTACCTGGCATTGATAGCAAGTCCACTTTATGGGTTGAGTTGGCAACAAAACCATCTAACCATTGTTTGTGGCTTACACCATAAAAAGATTCTAAGAGAAGGATTTTCATGTTGTGAAGTTATGGGAATGGGAGCAATAATGAAATGAAAAATAGATTGACTATTGGAATTCTTATAGAATTCCCTTCATCTATACAAAAGTTCAGTTACTTTTAGATAAAAAAAGTAAATTAATAATTTGGGATAATTATTAATTTTATGTTTTGAAAATTATTCACTTTAAATTATAATAGAATCTATGAAAATAATTTATACAATTTCTCTACTCATTTTTGTCCTTTTAGATTCAGCTGCTCAAAGTTTTATCCAAGGTCCTTATACTAATACAGAATTTTACAGCCCGGTTATGGCTGATTTTAATGGAGATGGAAAAATAGATATTGCTGGAATAGATTTGCCTTTTTTTGGTGATCCTGGCTCTCTTATCATACATAAGAATATAACCGAAAATGATAAAATTGGATTCGAAGAAGTTTACTTAGGTATACCCAGTTTGGGGAGACCTGGATTCGGGGATTTTGACAATGACGGAAGCATGGATATAGTAGTTACAAGAGCTAGTGATTCTAAAACTATTGTTTTGTTTAATGTCGGTGATGACAATTATGATGATGTTGTTATTCAGACAAAATCAGTTTTGAGATATAGAACTGGAGATATGGATGGGGATTCAGATATTGATATTGTTGCTTTTAATCTTGAGGATAACTCTGTTTATCTTTTAAGAAATGATGGAGAAAAAGTTTTCGAATCATTTGAACTGCTATCAACAACTGAAGATCTTAATTTAGTAGAAATAGGTGATGTAGATGGTGATAATGACATTGATATTGTAGTTGCATTTGATGAATTTTTTGATGCGAAAATCATGATATTGAAGAATATTGATGGAGCTTCTTATCAAGAGGAGATAATAAAGGAAAACAGTTCTGTGAATTTTAGAAATATTGAAATTATAGATCTAAATAATGATAGTTTTGTGGATATAGTTTATTCGAGCAGTGGGTCAACATTAAGGGGGTTTATCAATAGTGAAAATCAAACATATAACGAGGTGAACATAATACAAGGTGACGACTATATACAGAATTTTGCAATGTCAGATTACAATACTGATGGGATTAATGATATAGTTATTGGCTATTCTTCATCTTCTTCTGATATGACTTTTCATAAAGGTTTGTCTATTGATAATTTCGAGTATGGTTATGAAGTGATAAGTGGAATAAGTTCAACTTATTATTTAATCAATGGCGATCTTGATAATGATGATGATATAGATATCATGGTTTCAAATGGTGATATTTGGTGGCTTGAAAATGAATTAGAACAACAAATGGTAGATGTTGAAGAGCAATTTTCTGAGTCAATTTTGGTTTTTCCAAATCCATTTTATGAGACACTCAATATTAAAGGAATAAATACCAATGTCGATGTATTAATTGCTGACCTAATGGGACAAACAGTACTTTACCAAAAGAATCAAAATTCAAAGATCAATGTATCTTTCCTTAATAATGGAATGTACCTAATGTCCCTTTTCGATACGAACAGTGGAGAAAAAATTCATCAGAGTTCTCTCGTTAAATTAAATTAGATTTTTTGAATATCATAACTAAGTGACGAAAGAGTAGACTCACACTACAACAAAGATGCATAGCATTTTAAATCCCTTTTTCAGTTTTCTGAAACAACTACCTTAGATAAACCTTCTATATTTGAAGTTAGACTATAAATAGAACAACATTGAAAAACAAATCAGACATATTAGTCATTGGCGCAGGAGTAGCGGGACTTACGTTTGCCATCAAAATGGCGGAAAAAAGACCTGACGTGAGCATCACAGTATTAACCAAAACTCATGAAGGCGAAAGCAATACGCGTTATGCTCAAGGTGGGGTGGCTGCAGTGTGGGATCATCAGCAAGATAACTTCAAGAAGCATATAGCCGATACACTCGACGCAGGTGACGGACTCTGTGATGAAGAGGTTGTCGCGATGGTGATCGAAGAAGGTCCTAAAATGGTGCAAGAAATTATTGGATGGGGTACTAGGTTCGATAGAGGAAAGCAGGGTAGTTATGATCTTGGAATGGAAGGTGGGCACTCAGAAAATAGAATTCTACATTACAAAGACTTAACGGGTTGGGAAATCCAAAGATGCTTAGTTGCTAAAGTGAAAACGTTTGATAATATTACTTTTCTACAGCATTACTTTGCACTGGATTTGATTACACAGCATCACCTTGGAAGAAATAAAACACGGCTCTATAATGATATAGAATGTTATGGAGCATACGCCTTGAATAAGAAGTCTAAGGAGATCGAAACATTCCTAGCAAAACAAACGGTGTTATGTACGGGTGGAGCGGGGCAGATATATAGAAGTACAACGAACCCTGTCATCGCTTCAGGCGATGGTATGGCGATGGTATATAGGGCTAAAGGGAGATTGGCAAATATGGAATTCATCCAATTTCATCCAACTTCACTTTATAACCCTGCAGGTGAAAATCCTTCATTTTTAGTGTCAGAAGCGGTGAGAGGTTTTGGAGCTATCTTAAAGACTTCTGATAAGAAGGAATTCATGCAAAAGTATGATGAACGTCTTTCTCTAGCGCCAAGGGATATAGTAGCACGAGCAATCGATAAGGAGATGAAAGAACGAGGAGACGATTTTGTGCTTCTTGATTGTACTCACATTGAGAAAGATGCATTTATTAATCATTTTCCTACGATTTACAATAAGTGCAAGAGCATTGGCATCGACCCTATGATTGATATGATTCCTGTTGTGCCGGCGTGTCATTATGTGTGTGGTGGTGTATTAGTCGACAAGATGGGTAATACTTCCATCAAGAATCTTTATTCGGCAGGAGAGTGTACTTGTTCGGGCTTACATGGAGCAAATAGATTGGCATCAAATTCACTTTTAGAAGGTCTTGTTTATGGTAAAAACATCGCAATCGAAATAGCAAAAAATATTGATGAAGCGGAAATGCAAGAAGGAATCCCTGACTGGAATGCTAAAGGAACAACAGAGCCTAAAGAGCTTGTCCTTATGACTCAAAGCCAAAAAGAATTGAAAGAGATAATGAGCGCTTATGTAGGTATAGTTAGAACAGAAGTGAGGCTCAAACGTGCCATGGATAGACTTTGGTTGCTTTATAAAGAGACTGAAGTGCTATATTCTAGCTCCGTTGTATCACCACAAATTTGTGAATTGAGAAATTTGATTACAATTGGATATTTAGTTTCAAAGGCTGCTCAATTCCGGAACGAAAGTCGCGGACTGCATTTCAATACAGATTATCCTGAGAAGTATGATTATTTGGAAACTACATTGTTGTAATGTGATAAGTGGAACTATAGATAGGTCATAGTTAGTTTAATAGTAAATATGTTAATATGAGTAGATTAGAACTAAAAGGAGGTATTTTGGAATTAATTTCTTCAATTGAAGAAGAGTCTATTCTTTTAGAATTGAAAGCTACTATAGAAGCTATATTATCCCCGGAATCATTAAAAGCAATTAAAATTAAGCAATTGGAAGATGCAATTGAAGAAGGTGAAAGAAGTGGTTTTAGTGAAGGCTATGATGCAAATGATCACTTAAAGCGCATCAATGAAAATTATCCAAACTAGATGCTTAAGTATGAATTAAGTTCACGTGCACAGGTCGATATTGAAAACATATGGACCTACACTTTTGAAAATTGGTCTAGAGATCAAGCAAATAAATATTTCGACTTTATTCAATCGGAAGTAATATTAATCTGTAGATATCCTGAATCTCAAAGAGCACTTAAGTTAAGTACTAGATCAATTGGTATTAGGAGAGCCAAATCTCAACTTATCATTTTTAATATTAAGAATAACAAAGTTTTTGTAATTAGAATCCTACATAAAAGTATGGATCTAGAAAAACATCTTTCTTAAAATGTACCTAGTAAAAACACCACCCTTCGTTCAGTTCCTATTCAAAAAACTCATTTGGAGATTTATTGATACTGAAAAGGTATATCTAACATTTGATGATGGACCAGTTCCAGAAGCTACACCTTGGGTATTAGATGTTTTGAAAGAAGCAGATATCAAAGCGACTTTTTTCTGTGTAGGAGAGAATGTAAAGAAATATCCAGATATATATAAGAGAATATTAGATGAAGGTCACTCTGTGGGTAATCATACTTACAATCATCTCAATGCATGGAAAACCAATACAAAGGATTATCTAGAAAATATAGAATTGGCAAGTAATGAGATAGGTTCGAAGCTCTTTAGGCCTCCATATGGGAAGCTGTCTCCGACGTTATCTAAGAAGATAGAATCAGACTACGACATCATCATGTGGGATATATTGAGTGGAGATTTTGATTCTAATTTAAGCGCTGAGAAATGCTTGTCTAATGTAACATCTAAAGCTAGAGGGGGATCTATCATTGTATTCCACGATTCTGTCAAAGCTATTGATAAGTTGAAATTTGTATTGCCAAGAGTGATAGAGTTTTTTAAGTCACAGGAGATTGAGATGGGGGAGATTGAGATGGGTAGCTGATTTTACTCATTCCTTTTCACCGAAATAACATACTATAATGTTGTCATTATAACCCGAAAGAAAATCTCTCATTTCTTCCAAATATAAATTCGAATATAAAGCAAGAGGGCGTATTGCAGAGGGCGACGTTGCATGAGGTAATTATGTTTATTGATCTGAGTATATTTGAATCGGTGAGCGCAGATCTTACTGCGGCTCTACAACCAATAGTCGTTACCATTGTTAATTGCTTTCATACTTTCAAGTAGAAATTTAGCTACTTTGTATTGAGGAATCAAAACGAATACATGCAGTTTGCATTACTGAGTGAGACTTTCTCTCAGTTTGTGCTATAGTACGAAACTCCAGTAATGCTATCAATAATTGGATGAAATTCTAATATGTAAATGGTTACAGCCTATTTAAGTATCATTTTTATTACAATTTGGAACACTGAAAGAATGATATTACAGCATAGGCCTTTACTAGATTTTGCAACTTAAAATAATTAACTTTTATTTAATTTTATTATTATTGACGTAAACGTCTGATATACATGTCTGTATGTGGGGTCCTTTGCCTGGATTAAAACCAAGTGCAATTTTTTTTAATTTTTTTTTCTTGCTAAAAGTAGGGGTATTCGTTTTGCCAATCATCTTACAGACAAAGCAATCTACCTTAAGCAAGTAGAAATTACCAAATACTTAAATACTTAACCACATGATTAACTCATCAATATTTCTTATGCTACGCGATTTCGATATACTTAAGTCACTTTCCGAAAGAGAATTAGAAGAAATGACAAAGTTAGCTCAGCTCAAAAGAGTTGTAAAAAACACGAATATCTATGAGCCAGGTGATGAAAGTCATTTTGTGTATTTGGTACAGAAGGGTAGTGTGAAATTAGGTATCAATGCTGCTTGTGGTAAGATATTGATTAAAGATGTAGTTTACGAAAACTCGCTTTTCGGAGAAAATATATTTGTAGGTGAAGGCCAACGAAAAGAATTTGCCAAAACAATGACGGATACCTCAGTTATCAAGATTCCAACGGAAGTATTTCGCACCATGGTCGAAGAAAATGGCAATTTTGCCAACGACATTATGGGGGTGATACTTCTACGATTACAATTACTAGAAGAGAGAATGCAATCTTTCGTGTTCAAGAAAGCCAAGATTAGAATCATGGACTTCATCAAGAAAACGGGAGAACTTCGTGGCATCAAGATTGGCATTCAAGAGATTTTGATCAATCATGGAATGTCTCATAAGGAGATTGCATATCTTACAGATACAAGTCGCCAAACAGTCGCCAGAGTATTAGGTGAATTGAAAAAGGATGACTTGATTCATTTTAGTGCGAGAAAACCAAACAAGATTCTGATTAGAAATATGATGAGTCTAGCATAATTACCAAAATTAAATATTGGTCTTAGTTCATAAACTGTAACATACGGAGTGAAATTATTATGTCCATAATCATGAGTTTATTCAGGCGTCTTCCATTTACGAAATGAGACCTATCACGATAAGCTCAAAGATTAAGTATTTGGTTTTTCGCTTTGAAAACGGGCTTCACCTATTGCTTGGGTGGGGTCTGTTTTGATTATTGTATTATTCACTACCCGCTATTTTTATGCGAAAAAATTAAGAATCATAGCTATTTCATAAAATGACACACTTTCAATAATAATTGGTTGTGCACTTTAGGTGATAATGCCCGCTTAAGTTCTTTAGACAGGTGGGAATGTAATTCTATTATTCGATTTGCTACAGCCGTCTCTTCTAGGCTTTTTTTACCTAATAGTAGATTAGATAATGGTTCTTCATTAACCGACAGTAGATCGTCATTTCCCCGCTCATTGTATCGTAAATATTTCCTGACAGTATTTTTTGAGACGCCTAAGGTTTTTGATATTTTCTTTATCGAATTACCTGCTTTCTTCAATTCGATGATCCGTGTGATCTTATCCATTCGAGTGGGTTTATAGGACA
>JBLHWH010000064.1:0-30616 GCA_047628935.1 Halioglobus sp.
AACACATAACTGCACCCATGATTAGTTCACTTAATTCGTAGGTACATGACTTCTTTCGCCTTGGATCTACTAGGATCTCTTCTATGTCTTGACTAAGATTAGGAAAATAATGAACTAAGACTCTACGGAATTCATAGAGTATCTGTTTGCTCGTTTCTAAATTCTTTGTCGCTGGCTTGGCTTTGTGTTTTCTTTTTTTGACATTTGTAGTGATATTATTTGAATTGCAAATATATAAATAACGTAGTGGAACTAATCAAATAACTGTAAACTATAACTTTGCAGTTATTTATTATTTGCTCTCTTTCGATACTTTATACATTCACTCTGAATCGCTGATTTATAATAAAATCCTACTGAATCTTGGAGTCGACTTAGATTATTTTATTAGAAAAATCATAAATGACGACAATTTGAGAAACCAAATAAATGGGTTCGCTGACTTTTTACTCATGGGCAATCAATATCAACACAACTCTCAGACTTGATTCAACTGCGAAACTTTATACTATAATAAGTACCAATTTTATAGATGCAGTTGATTTAAATTTACGGCTCTATTGGGAAAATGATCCTACTGAAGTCATAAGAACATTAAATTATTTCACTGGTCCGAGATGACCTATAACTAATAATAAAAAAAGCCCTCCAATCAATGATTAGAGGGCTTTTACATATTAACAGATATGTTCGTCTTTTCTGTCTTATCCAATTTTAGAATAAAGTATGTGCTGCTGATTTATTTCATGAAATGAATCAGTTTTATCTACTTCTTTTCAGTAAGCATTCTAGTGATTTATTCATCACTGTGATGCTGTCAGCTTGTGTTTTTATCGTTGATCTTAGTGCATCTATTTCTTCGTGAAATGCATTTCTCATATTCGAAGGATTGGGCATGAATGGGGAGATTTTTAAATTAACCAACCATACTTCTTGTATTTCATTAGCTTCTACTTCCATAGTTTTGTAGTAGCTGCCATTATCAGAATTTAGGTACAGAATTCCTTCTTTTCGGATTCTATTGGTCACTCTTTTTACTAATACATCGCCGTTTGTGATCACTACATATACATAGTTATCTCTTATGCTAGAGTAGACATTGTCAGAAGATACTAGAGAACAAATGATCTTATCGCCACTGAAAATGTTAGGTTCCATACTATCACCAGTTACATCAAAGCATCTATGTTCGCCATAGTTTGGTTGATAACCAGGTAGAGAAAAGTAGTCCAATTCTTCTTTTGCCACAGTCTCATGATATTGATCACAGTACCCTGCATGAGCGGCTACAGGAACATACATTATCTTATCATCTTTGACGGTCTTAATTTCAATTTCTTGTTTGAACATAGGGCCATAACCGGCCATTAAATACTCACTGTTGATGTCGAATTTTTCAATCAGTGTCATAGCATTTACGACGGTGACATCGCGCTTCCCTTTTAGGACTTGATTCAGACTCTGCGGTGCGGTGTCTAGTGCAAGAGCAAATTGGCGAGAGGAAGCAATCTTCTTCTCTTCTTTCAATCTATTGTGACAGGCAATAAATCGTTCAGTTACTTGATTCGGCATAGTAGTAGAGGTGTGTGTAGTTTTCTAATATTGTATCAAATGTATAAAATTATATATATAGAAAAGAATAATATGTATTATTTATTAATATAATTTATAATATGTATACATATTGTTGATAATGATAGTTCAACATATATGATATTTTCTTAATGTATTTATTTTTTATATTCTAAATATTTCTATGTGTCTTTTTGGATACATAGGGAGGATGAGTAACTGTTATATGTTATTTATCAGCATGTTGTCTCGGTTATCTTGATTTGAAGGTGATGTACTTGATTCTACCACTAAGCAAATAATGCTGGATAGGCGAAAATAATGAAGGAAGATTTATTTGTTAATATTTTCTCTCACAACATCTGCTATTGGTCTTTCATTGATCATCGCTCCTGTGAGTACTCCATTACCATCTTTGATGTTTACCATATCATATATATATATTAATGGTCGTGTCTTGTCTCATTGTTCGGGCATAGTCTTCAGCCGGGTTTGCTATAGATTCTTTCAAGTAGTATCTATCGAAGGGCAGATCAATTGTAACTTTGTTTTTTTTGTCTACTTTTTATTTTGATTTCGATGTAGTCACCAGATAAATATTGCTTATCAATTGTAAGTTTTGAAATTTCAGCAAATCCATTTGGCTTATTTATTATTTCTGCATATGCTTTATATATTTCTTGTTGTTTTTTATTCTTGAGTCCATTGAGATCGCATTTTTCTCTTTCGACGTCATATCTTAAATCTATGAATTTTCCTCTGAAAGGGTCATAAGGATCAACGGGTTGTGTTTTGAATTTATATGCTTTACCATCTTTGATAGTAGATTCACTATTCCAGATCATCTTAGCGGGAACGTACAGCTGCGCTAAAATCATGATTTTGAATATGGGCCATATGTACTTCTTGTTAATCATTGGCCTTTCGTTTTTTGAGTAATATATTGTTTGTAATAAAGTACGACACTCCGACTACTATAAACAGTAATCTACGCAATACAAAATTGAGATCTGTGTCAAAAAATCTACAGATCAGCAATGTGGTAATTATGATCAACCCATAATTCAGAATTCCTAAATGATCTTGTTCTACGCCACTTTTTATAGTCAATACGGCGATAGCTAAGACAAGAGAGTTGGTTAATAATTGACTTGTTTCGGGGCTAATTCTAGCAATTAATATCAACACAATAAATATAAGGAAGATAGGCATAATAGGTGTCAGCACATTAAAAGTTTTAGCCTTGAGATGTTTAGCAAATAAGACAACAGATATACACATAATTATTGCTGCAATTATCATTGTATGTACAGTTTCGGGTATCCAGCTATATTCATTTTCTACAGTCCAATTCCAATATCCACTGAAGGTAAAATCTAGAAACATCCCAATTGTTCCAAGTGCTCCGATTACCAAATAGCCATTTGCAAAAAGTCTCAAGGGTTTAATTCTCTTTAAATGGCCTATCATATAGAATAATCCTAACTGTGCAATCATTACGGGAGCGATGGCATACTCTGCTGATGTTAAAGAATAGGTAGTGGCAATGATAACAGTAATTGGAATAAACCAATGATGAAATGATGTAGCATTACTCGAAAACCTATTTTTTATTATATAGAAATAGTATGGAATTATTAGCCCTATTAATAGCCAATTCAAAAGTGGATTCTCAAGCTCAGAAGAGGTGTCAAATGGTGCTACTGTGAAAAAGAATGTACCAGCAATGTATAACAAAGAGGCGACAGAAGATGTCATAATATAAACAACAGGTAGTACTAGTGTTATCCATATCAAGAGAAAACCTTGCATGTCTCCCTGTAGGTGATATATCTGACTCACCAATGCGATAGCAGCTCCAATAGAAAGGATCAGAAATACAGAAGCACTTTCTCTCCAAGTTTGCTTTTCTTTTTTCTTCCACAAAGTATATGCACATAATCCTTGACCGACTAGCAAAGGGATAAATGCATATGTAGTTTTTACAAATTACGGTAGTTGATCCCAGTTGTGAGCTAGTATTAATATGATTCCTAAACCAATCAAAAACGCCCCTAATACACCAAAAATCACCAAAAGCCTGTTCGATGATTTGACTTCCTTGGATTTATAATAATTTTTTATTCTGTTGGCTGTTTCTTCAGAGATTATTCCTTCTCCTATCAGTTTCTCTATATCGTTTATCAAAGACATGTTATAATGATAAGGAATTTTGACAGGAATACCAATTTTAGGAATTTACAAAATTAAGTCGATTGAAATTTAGGCAATAGGCTGGTTCTTAATCTGTTTTCTTACTATTGTTTTGTAATTTGCCCATTCATAAACTCTACCGTTATCAGTAATTACGTTCATATAATACGACCTAAGAATTTAGCGATTGTGGTAATATCGCAGTTCCTTATCTATTGGGTATATATCATGCCGTTGATAGGTGGGCAGGATATAATACTGGATGGCAGTCTTTGGTGGTTATTTATTATTGATACTGTTTTGATTGCAGCTGCCGGTTATGTTATCAATGATATTTTTGACCAAGAAAGTGACTTATTAAATAAACCTAGGAGCTCATATATTGATGATGAGAATCTATCTGCAAAATCCGCTTGGTTCTACTATGGTTCTTTGGTTCTGGTAGGTTTTTTGATTGCTTTTTATATTGCCTTTTCTATTGATAAACTCCATCTATTACTTATCTATCCTACATTTGTGGGGTTGTTGTTTTTGTATTCGAAGGTTTTTAAGAAGCTTCCTTTGATTGGGAATTTGGTTGTGGCTATTTTCTGTGCGTTTGTTCCTGGTATTATTTTATATGCTGAATGGGATGTAATCGAACAGGCAAAAGTTTCTTCACCAAGTGGGTATGAATTAGTTTTTGGTATGTTTTTATCATATCTAACTTTTGCTTTTCTCTCCACTCTGATCAGGGAAATTATTAAAGACATAGAAGATATTGTTGGAGATCGAGCGGTTGGTTATAATACTTACCCTATAGTATATGGTAAAAGGAAGGCTAAGCAGCTAGCAATTATTTTAGGACTAGTCTTGATATTAAGTTATGGGTTATGGCTTTTACCTTTTATTGCAATTGATTTTATAGTAATAATCGTAGGGTTCATAAGTGTGATGTTCTTCTTCTCACTATTTATCCTGTATAAATTGATATATGCAAATTCAAAAGAAGATTTCTCAGCGATCAGTAAATGGCTCAAAATATTAATGGTTGTATCACTTTTTATCTTTCTTTGCATTCCGTTTATAACATAAGTACTTTTAAGAAATATGAAATCAATCCTCAAAAAAAGAAGATTAGTATTAGGATCAAAATCTCCTAGAAGAAGCCAATTACTCAAAGAACTTGATATACCATTTGTGAAGAAAGTAGAAGACACTGATGAGTCATTTCCTGCTGATATGCCAGTTTTAGAAGTTGCAGAATTCATAGCTAGAGTCAAAGCTGATGCACTTAGATCTAGAATGAAATACAAGGACATCATACTTACCGCAGATAGTGTAGTTATATGCGAAGGAGTCATCTATGGTAAACCCAAAGACGCACAACAAGCCAAAGAATTCATAAATATAATCTCCGATAATGTCCACCAAGTAGTAACGGGCGTCTGCCTTATGGATGCCAAGAAAATGGTAAGCTTTTCTGAAACAGCAGAAGTGAAACTCAAACCAATATCTGAGAAAGAACTGAACTACTACGTAAAACAATACATGCCAATCGACAAAGCTGGTGCATACGGTATTCAAGAATGGTACGGTCACGCCAAAATCCAATGGATCAAAGGGACTTATACGAACATCATGGGATTACCGACGGGCTTAGTTTATGATGAATTAGTGAAGTTTATTTAATAACGATTGATCAATCGTTGAGCAGACGAAGGAAGATCGGCGAGTAGTCAACATTTGCAATTCAACATTTGCAATGCAACATTTGCAATTCAACATTTGCAATTCAACATTTGCAATTCAACATTTGCAATTCAACATTTGCAATTCAACATTTGCAATTCAACATTTGCAATTCAACATTTGCAATTCAAAACTCAAAAAAAAACACCCTAACAAAATCCAAAGATCCTGCCAGGGCAATATTTTTTAAAAAGCTACAAATATCCGCTTACGCTAATATCTCGCTTACTTCAGTATAATCCAATCCAAAAGCATCAGATACACCTTTATAACATACTTTTCCTTCGACTACGTTGAGTCCAAGTTCCAGTTCTTTATTTTCTCTGCATGCGTCTTTCCATCCTTTATTAGCTAATTGGATAGCATAAGGAAGAGTTGCGTTAGTCAATGCTAGGGTAGAAGTATATGGAACGGCTCCGGGCATATTCGCGACGCAATAGTGAAGGATATCGTCCACAAAATAAGTAGGGTCTTCATGGGTCGTCGGCTTACAGGTTTCTATACATCCACCTTGATCAACAGCAACGTCTACTACTACAGTACCGGGTCTCATTTCTTTTAGCATTTCCTTAGTGATAAGGTGGGGTGCTTTTGCTCCGGGGATCAATACGGCTCCAATGATAAGATCGTGAGTAGGTAGGAGTTCTCTGATATTATATTCGTTTGACATAAAAGTGTTCACATTCGCTGGCATTACATCATCCAAGTATCTTAACCTCGGAAGGGATATATCCATCATGGTTACGTCAGCGCCCATACCTGCGGCCATTTTTGCCGCGTTAGTTCCTACGACACCACCGCCTAAGATCATTACTTTGGCGGGTCTTACTCCAGGTACGCCTCCTAAAAGAATACCTCTTCCACCCATTGGAGCTTCAAGATATTTAGCTCCCTCTTGGATAGACATTCTACCAGCGACTTCACTCATAGGCACTAGAAGTGGTAGACTTCTATCTGCCTTTTCGACAGTTTCATATGCAAGACAAATACTACCACTTTCGATCATAGCATGGGTCAGTGCTTCGCCACTCGCGAAGTGAAAATAAGTGAAAACCAATTGATCTTTTTTGATCAATTCATATTCTGATTCGATAGGTTCTTTGACCTTCATAATCATCTCGGCGATAGCATAAGTATCTTCTATGGTGGGAAGCATATTAGCACCAGCATCGATGTAATCTTGATCAGTAAACCCACTGCCATTTCCAGCTGTAGTTTGAATGTGAACTACGTGGCCTCTTTTCACTAGTTCTTTTGCACCTGCAGGAGTAAGTGCAATTCTGTTTTCATTGTTTTTAATTTCTTTAGGAACGCCTATTATCATTGATTGTTAGTTTGATTAGGTTAAGTTTGATATTAGCATTGCGAAGGTATATTTTTTTTATGGTGTAAATAGTAGTTTTACACAAAATTTATTTCAAAAAACACCAAATCCTATCTACCATAAATTCTGCTTCAAATGCTAGAATAAGAAATGAAAAATTGTTTACCTTTCATGCTTGTTAAAATTTTAGATTATGAAGTATATTATATCATTGGATCAAGGGACAACAAGCTCCCGAGCACTCATCATTGATTCAAACGGAAAAATTATAAATAAGGCTCAAAAGGAATTCAAACAAATATTTCTAAATGATGGATGGGTGGAGCATGACCCTCAAGAAATATGGGGATCTCAGATAGGGATGTTAGCAGAAGTTTTGTCTACTGCAAGTGTTTCAGCAAAGGAAATCGCTGCTATTGGAATTACGAATCAAAGAGAAACGACAATAGTATGGGATAGGAAGTCTGGTAAAGCTATCTATAATGCAATCGTTTGGCAAGATAGAAGAACAGCTAATTATTGTGACAAACTAAAAGAAGATGGCCACGCAGAGATGATTCGTGCAAAGACAGGGTTAGTGTTGGACGCTTATTTTTCGGGAACAAAAGTAAAGTGGATTTTAGATAATGTACAAGGAGCTAGAGCAAAAGCTGAAGCTGGAGATTTAGCCTTCGGAACAGTAGATAGTTGGTTGATTTGGAATCTCACAAAAGGGGAGAAACACTATACGGATGTTACTAATGCTTCTAGAACATTATTATACGACATTCATAAAATGGATTGGGACGATGAAATTTTAGAACTGTTAGATATTCCAAAAAGTATGCTTCCGGCAGTGCGTCCATGTTCTTCTGATTTTGGATTGGCAAATATTAATGGGACTAGTGTGCCAATCGGTGGAGTAGCGGGAGATCAACATGCAGCACTTTTTGGACAGATGTGTACCGAAGAAGGAATGGGGAAATGTACATATGGAACGGGATGCTTTGCAATGCTAAATACAGGAAGTGAAATTGTAGAAAGTAAGCATAACCTATTATCGACAATTGCATGGCAGATTGGAGATCAAGTCACATATGCGCTTGAAGGATCTGTATTTATAGGTGGTGCAGTGATACAATGGCTCAGGGATGGATTGAAGATGATTGATAATGCTTCTGAAATAGAGGCATTGGCAAATACAGAATCAGATAATGGAGGTGTGTATTTTGTGCCAGCATTTGTGGGTATTGGTGCCCCATATTGGGATCAATATGCAAGAGGAATGATGATCGGTCTTGGCAGAAATACAACCAAGGGGCATATAGCTAAAGCCGCTCAAGAAGCAATCGCTTATCAAGTCAATGATCTAGTGACAGCTATGGAAAAGGACATGGGAGGTGCATTGGTAGAGCTGAGAGTTGATGGTGGAGCTTCTGCGAATAACTCAATGATGCAATTTCAGTCTGATGTTCTAGATACTAATTTAGTAAGGCCGACTGAATTGGAAACTACAGCTTTAGGAGCGGCATACTTTGCAGGGTTAAAAGTTGGATATTGGAAGAGTACAAATGAGATCAAATCATTCTATACAGAAGACAGACAGTTCGAACCGAATGGGGATGAGATGCTTCTTGAAAAACAAGTCGCAAAGTGGCATAAGGCAGTGGATCGATGTTTAGGTTGGACGAAGGATTAGTTGGAACATATTTTCATTTGAAAGGTTAGTCTTTTATTGAAAATAAAGAGAAGGTTTTTAGAGATATAATATTCAACAATTATAAAATATGAACAGGAAGCAGCTACTTAATCAGTTGAAATCTGGAGAGGAATATGACGTACTTGTCATCGGTGGAGGAGCTACAGGCCTTGGGGTTGCACTTGATGCTATCTCAAGAGGATTCAAGGTAGCACTTCTCGAAAAAGTAGATTTTGGAAAGGGAACATCGAGTAAGGCTACTAAATTGCTTCATGGAGGTGTACGTTATCTCCAAAATGGAGATGTAGGTTTGGTGATAGAAGCATTGCGAGAAAGAGAATTTGTTTTGACACAGGCTTCACATCTTTCTCATATCCAGAAGTTTGTGATTCCGCATTATTCGAATTGGCAGGGATGGTATTATTGGGCAGGACTCAAGACTTATGATTTGTTATCTGGGACTCGAAGTTTGGGAGACACGCGTAAGATCTCAAAAGAAGAAACGCTAGAATTACTACCAAACTTAAAAAAGAAAGGCCTCAAAGGTGGAATAGAATATACAGACGGTCAGTTTGATGATACTCGACTATGCATAGATTTAGTTTCGACGATAAACAAATTGGGAGGAACTGTCCTCAATTATTGTTCTCTTGATTCGTTTATATATGATGAATTCGGTAAAATAAATGGAGGAGTAGGTAAGGATGAAATGACAGGAGATTCTTTCGAAATCAAAAGTAAGAGTGTAGTCAATGCAACAGGTGTATTCGCTGAGCAAACGATGGCATTAGAATCAGAGGATACGGATATCAAGATAGTACCGGCAAGAGGTTCTCATATCGTTTTGGATAGATCATTTCTGCAGTCGGATGAGGCGATTATGATTCCTAAGACAACAGATGGGAGGGTATTATTTTTAGTCCCTTGGCACAACGTAGTTATAGTAGGTACTACTGATGTTGTATCTCCTGAACTGACGATGGAACCCAAAGCAACTGAAAAAGAAATCAATTTTATTTTAAATAATGCTGCAGAATATCTAGAGAAGAAACCAACAAAAAAAGATATCCTGTCCACATTTGCAGGATTGAGACCCTTGGCTGCACCAAAACGAGAAGGCAAGAAATCCAAAGAAATATCACGGAGCCATAAGGTATTGGTATCGAAAGCTGGATTGGTTAGTGTACTCGGAGGTAAGTGGACAACTTTCCGTAAGATGGGAGAAGACGCAGTTGACGAGATCATCGAAAAAGGAAAATTACCACCTAAGGAATCTAAATCTGAAGAAACTAGAATCTATAACGGCACACCAAAAGCAAAAGGAGAATATATCCATCCAAACCTTCCATATACTTGGGTGGAATTGCAGCAGTACGTGAAAGAAGAATTGGTGGAGACGGTGGAAGATCTGCTATGTAGACGGACGAGATGTATATTGTTACACAAACAAGCGACATTAGATGTGTTGGAGCAAGCGATCCAATTGATTGCTAAGCATAAAGGTTATGACGAGGTTTGGGAAGGGAAACAGAGATGGGATTTCGCGGAAACGGCGAAGAGTTATTAGCCTATAGTTAAAGATCATTGAGCGCCTACGATCGGTGAGCTTGGGTTTTGTATTCATTGAGTTTTTAATGCGACAATATTTGGTTTAATGTGCTCACCGATCTTAGCTGTGCTTAAGCTCAATGATCACGAGTAGAGTTTTTACCCAGCCAGATTATCAATCAACCTCTCATTCACCATCGTATTAATTCTACGTTTTATCTCCGATCTATTTTCGAAGTAGAATTCAAGTTCAGAAACTGTCATCAATGAGAAAACGCTCGCTTCGATCTGATCTTTCAATTTCTGATCATTTTTCATGATATCTGTAATGATTGTCTTCTTTCCATTCACATCCTTCTTATCAAAGTTGATTTTGGCAAGCGACTTAGAGTTTCTAAATAGATAGATGAAAAGATTGTTTTGGAACTTCAAAATAGGGCGTAGCGTATTGTTTTGGAACGCTTCGCTTGGGGAGATTTCGGAGTTGATTTGTGTTTCTACTTCTGGTCTTATCCCCAATAAGGCTTCTGCTCTATTCATTGATGTTATTATTTACTTAGGTTAACAACTAAAACCCAAATTGGTTATTTTGCAAATTCTTTAAGCCCAATTGTTTAGGTACAGGTTTTGAAAACCTAATTAGCAAGAACAAAATTCATTGAGAACAACAGTACCTTTTATTACTTTCAATTCTAAATGACATAACTCTCCATCTGAAAGTAAAAGTTCTTCTTTCCAATTTCTTAAAACTTTAAAGCCTTCTAACGTGTACATAGAACTCCCAATAATAATAAGGACTTCTTCAATACTTAAGTTTGGAAATGTAATAGTTGTTTCTCCCCAGACTCCGCCTTCATTATCAATAATATTTATATCATTTTCATAAGTTTTAGAAACAGTTAAATTCAATCCGCTTCCATCATATATTATCGGACTTTTATAAATAGTATCAATATCTATTAATCTTAGATTCAAAACGTGCACTTGGTTTATATCATTTTCATATGGCTGAATTGAAAGTGCATATTGATCTATGATGTAGCCTTCTTCACCGTTAGTAGACGCTACCTTTATCCAATTGCCGTATAATATTAATGGAGCTACGTCTTCATAGTAATATGTAGAATCTGTTTCGGATACACATGCAATGTTATATTTTCTATTTGGCTTATCGATAATATATACAGTTGAACCAAATCCTAATTTGGCGATTATTCCAAATTGAGTTCCAGGACCAACTCTTAGATTAATTCCACTTTTGGCCCAGATATATAACTTGTCTCCAATCCTATATTTATCTGATGCTGTTATATTGAAACTTAGGAAGAGGGAAAAAATAATGATCGTTAGATTCTTCATTTTTATGTTTTAATTTATTAATTATTATTCAAAAGTCAACTAAAAATCTTGATATTGAACTGTCAAACTATTATTCGTCAAGGAGTAAATATTATATGTTATTAGTAGACTACCTTATATGTGTTTAGTAGCTTTTGTAAATCGCTTACGGTGGAAAACGAATAGGAGTTTATTACCCAATAAAGTTGAGTAATAATAGTAAACGTAATTTCCCTCCAGTAATTCGTAATTCAATCATAATCATGCTATTTTCGCAACTCCAAAAGTGAAAGAATGATAAATGAAAAAGTAGGAATCTTAGGAGGCGGGCAGCTCGGTAAAATGCTTTGCCAAGAAGCAAGCAAGTTGGGAGTAAGACTCAATGTACTAGAGAAAGATGATTCTTTTCCTGCAGCTGGGGTGTGCCCTGATTTTACCTATGGGGATTTCAAGAATTATAATGATGTGCTTAATTTTGGAAGGCAGATGAATATCATAACTGTAGAGATCGAAGCTGTAAATACAGAAGCACTATATCAATTAGAAAAAGAGGGGAAACAAGTATACCCTCAGCCACATCTATTAGATTTGATAAAGGATAAAGGCACTCAGAAATCCTGGTATGCAGATCATAATCTACCCACTTCTCCATTTGAATTGCTGGATGATGCGAATGCTGTTAGGCTATCGGTAGCGGATGGTAGATGGTCAATTCCGTTTGTACAAAAGATAAGAAAAGATGGCTACGATGGACAAGGAGTGAAAGTAGTAAGGTCAGAATCTGATTTGGATAATTTATTGGACGCACCTTGCTTGCTAGAGTCATTAGCAGATATTGATAAAGAGATCGCAGTTATTGTAGCAAGAAGCGCATCTGGAGAAGTAAAGAGCTTTCCAGTGGTTGAAATGGAATTTCACCCAACGGCGAACTTGGTAGAATTTCTATTTTCTCCATCGAGTATTACCGAAGAGCAAAAGGAAGAAGCAAGAGGAATTGCCGAATCGATAGCAACTAAAATGGAGATCGTAGGTCTATTAGCCGTTGAGTTATTTCTAAATAACGATGGTAGTATTTGGATCAATGAAGTAGCTCCACGACCACACAATAGTGGACACCAGACCATAGAAGGGAACATCACCTCTCAATATGGACAACACCTTAGAGCGATTTTGGATCTTCCTTTGGGTGATACTGCGGAGCGCGGAGCATCTGTCATGGTCAATATACTAGGAGAGGATAATTACAAAGGTCCTGTGCATTATGAAGGGCTCGCAGAATGTCTTACGATATCAGGAGCAAATATTCATATTTATGGAAAAGCAGATACTAAGCCATTCCGTAAGATGGGACATGCGACCATAGTAGATACAGATCTGGAAAGTGCAATCATAAAAGCAAAACAATTAAAAACGACACTCAAAGTCATCACTAAATAAAACGAACTATGTCTAATCCAAGAGTAAGCATCATCATGGGGTCCGATTCTGATCTGCCAGTCATGAAACCTGCTGCAGAATTTCTAGATAGTATTGGCATCGATTATGAGCTCACTATAGTCTCTGCTCACCGTACGCCAGACCGTATGATAGAGTTTGCTCAGAATGCCCACAAGAGAGGAATACAAGTCATAGTTGCAGGTGCAGGAGGAGCGGCGCATTTACCGGGTATGGTTGCATCGATTACCCCATTGCCAGTTATAGGAGTGCCTGTAAAAAGCTCAAACAGTATCGACGGATGGGATTCTATCTTATCTATCCTTCAGATGCCATCGGGTATACCTGTGGCTACTGTAGCGCTGAACGGAGGTAAGAATGCAGGGATATTGGCGGCTACTATTTTGGGCAGCGCTGATGAAGAAGTTCGTGCTAAAATAATGGAGTATAAGCAGAGTTTGACGGATGCAGTGATGGGGAAGGTAGAGAAGGTCAAGGGTATGGGTTATAAAGGCTTTTAGAATGCATTATAGTTCGATATAATACTACGAGGTTAAATTTGAATTTTTGACTTTATATTTAAATTTTGCTCTTTGAAGAAATTTGAAATTTTCCCGTTTAATTGGACTGAACTTACAAACGATAATAAATTACTAGTTGAATATGAAGAATTTGAACATTAAAAGAATGATGATTCTTATGTGGTTTTGGTTTATGATAGCTGCTCCTGCTGTTTCACAGATCACAAATGATGAAGAGCTACGTGAGAAAGCCAGAATCTCAGAAAAACTTAGCATAAGACATAATCAACAAGGGAATATTGAAGATGCAATCACTAAATGTAATAAGGCTGTAGAATTTCTGAATTCTGTAAATGAAATGCAAAAATCGGATTTTGTTAATCTTGGAATAATATATACTAATCTTGCCATCTACGCTGACTATCTCGATTCAAACGATGAGGTCATCAAGAATTTAATATCTGCATATAACAGTTTTTCTAAAGTAGCGGAACCGAAAAATTTTGATGATAAAAATAATCAAACTGGTATATTAAAAACATTGTTGTTTCATTTATTGCATCAAAACAAACATGAAGCTGAGGGCTTTGACAAATACATTTCTAGTTTCACAGAACAAATTGAGACTTTAAAGGGTGATAGAATACAATACATTGGTTATCAAAAATATCTACAATCAATAAGAAGAATAGAGGCAGAAGGATTTTCAAATTTTGATGTTATATTGTTTGATTCTGAAAGATATTCTGTCCAAAACCAGATCATGCTGAATGAGAAATTAAAATACGTCAGTGAAAAGAGATATCTTAAATCCCTTAGAGAATTGATAGAGCTAAGTCCTAGGAATGAACAAGTAACGTTGAATACGCATCTAGTAATCCTGCTTGGAAACTTGTCTTATAGAAGCCTTTTTCAAAGTGAATTTGAATTCTCTGAGAAATGTGCAAAAGAAGGTTTAGGACTTAAGATGAACCAGTGGTGGATAGCTACTAATTTAGTCCATTCTCTCTATATTCAAGGGAAATTAGACGAATCAAGAGAAATCTATTATAGATATCGGAACATCAAACACACAGACGGAAATACACTAAGGCAAATAATAAAAACTGACATAAAGGAATTGCAAATGAAAGGTGTTTGTGATTCAACTTATTATCAGTTTATAAATAATATTGATGAGGAGATGGCTATAAAGTTCTCTACGAATACGAGCCCTAGAATACCGGTATTATGCAAAGAGAAAGGGGGAGTAGTAACTTCAAGTACTTTGGATTCTAAATCTTACATATGGAAACATTTGGAGTCCGATAAAGAGAAAAAAGGTAAAACGGTACTCCTTGATCAACAAGGGTTATGGACTCTGACAACGTTTAATAATGAACTAAGAGGAGAGGCAATAGATACGGTATACGTTGATCGTTCTGAAAAGCTCTATTATACAGATGCTTTTTTACGTCAATCTAATTTTTTACCAATCCCAATATTCAGAGATTATGATGCAACTAGTAGTAAATTTACAAATGCAAGAATTGCATTTGTACAAAAGTCACCCGAATTTGCGAGTATTGACTCTGTAGCTAACATTATCCTAAAAGATTTTAAACCTATCAAAGACTTAGGTGGGAGCTCAATTATTATCAGTAATCAAGATTTCTGTTCGGATACTTTTGAGGCAAATTATGATTCTTTTAATCAACTAAGTGCAGGATTATTCATCATTTTGAGTTTTGTGTCAAATGAAAATAGAGGAATAATGTATATCAAGGGAAAAGATAATTATGAAGAGTACCCAATAATGGACGAGCGTCCCAAATATAACCAACACTTTCATTTACAAAATCTCCTTCCAGAAATTATTGAAGCAAATGGTAGTTCAAGTGAAATTGCAAGAGTCATTCTGTCAAATATTTTCATGGGACATCCTACGGGGGGATATAGATAGTTTGATTATATCAAGTAGAATAGGGCTGTTGGCGATTTTCTACCTCAGTATAGAGTAGGTTTTATAGTCTAATCTTACTGACAGTTATCTCGTTTTTATCAATATCAAAAGTGTGTTTAAAATATTAAAAATTTTAGTAACAACTCAAGTAGCCCAAAGTAAGTGATTGTACTTAAAACTAAAAGTTATCCACGAATAAATGACTAAAGTCAGATGTTACACAAGAAACTAAAAGTTGTCAACAATTTAAACCTCAAATAATAGAGAAATGTTAGGCTTATTAAGCTCTTTGATTTCTTAGAAAGAGTACGTTTATCAATCTTTGTATTGTGAACATAGAAAAGGAAATAAAGAGACTTTTGGGAAGTCTAAACACTTTGGAAACAGAGGTTCATTCCTTCAGGAAAGAAAACACAGCCCTCAAAAATGAGAATTCTAGTTTGCTCAAAAAGTAGATTCTTTAGAAAGTAAGCTTTATAAAAAGAATAGCTCAAGCAGTTCGATACCTCCATCTAAAGATGATAGCAGAGTTAAACCCAATTAATCTCTTCGAAAAAAGACAGGTAAGAAATCGGGAGGTCAAAAAGGATATATTGGGACTACTTCAAAAATGTACGATAAAGTAGAAAGCGTGGTTGATCGTGTAGCGAAATATTGTTCATGCTGTAGAGAACAATTATTGCGAACAAGCCCTTTTGAAGAGGCGTCAAGTTGTAAACATCCCACCAATACATCCAATCGTAACTGAACATAGAATATACAAAACGATATGTACATGCGGTACAACAAACCGTGCCCAATATCCAAGAAATGTAGCATCTGTAATTAGTTATGGAAGTATGGTGACAGCGACTGTTGGGTATTTAAGTATAGGGCAATACATGCCCGTGCAAAGAATAGTTGAACTTTTCGATCAGATGTTCAACCTCAAACTAAGCCAAGGGACAATCAGTAATCTGCTGGGTAAATTAACAAAGCAATGCACCCCAATCTATAATGAGATTAAAAACAGAATTGAAGCGTCAGCTGTAGTTGGGGCGGACGAAACAGGTTGTGTGGTAAATGGCAAGAAATGGTAGATGTGGGTATGGCAAAATAATTTATTAACCTATCTCGCAGCATCCCAAACCAGAGGTTACCAAGCCATTTTAGATAATTTTCCAAACGGACTTCCTGATGCTGTAATATCACGTGATTGCTGGGCAGCACAACTTAAAACACAAGTATTACACAATCAACTTTGTATGTCACATATACAACGAGAATTGAAGTATTTTATAGAAAAATGCAAAAATAGATGGAGTAGGAAGTTCCTGAATCTAATTTATGAAGCATTAAGATCGAAGAAAACCATTTTGTCTAATCCCAATAAGAACTATGGCCATCTTGTTGAGAAAATAAAACAGACTTGTACAAATCTATTGTCTCAAACAGTTCGAGGCACTAAGAAATTACAGGCTCTTAAAAACAGGCTAAAAAAACATAGTAATGCACTGTGGGTCTTCCTCGATATTAGGGATGTCCCCCTTATAATAATGGTTCCGAAAGAGCATTACAAAATGTGAAGGTAAAACAAAAAGTCTCAGGTCAATTTAGATCAAAAAATGGCGCACACCAATTTGCCATCTTAAGATCTGTTTATGATACTGCACGAAAAAATAAAAAAAACCTTTTGATCTGTTTAATTTTGTTGCTAGTTCTATATCTGGATAGTTATATCTGTGTCGTTTTTTACTAAAAACTAGAAGATATACTAAGTGGATAATAATATCCAGACACATTAAACCTTTTTCTTTTCCTGTAGTCCTATCAGGAATAAAGCCTTAGTGACTTTAGAATTAAATCACTTCATTCAATAGAAATACCATATTATGGATCGAAGATCTCTACTAACCAGTGTTTTTGGAAAAACTAAAAGTCAATTACCATCAAAAAATCAGAACTTATTAGTCTCCACATTGGAACCATACTCTGGAGAATGGACGATGGCTACAGCGGCTCATTTATTGCGTAGGACGACGTTTGGTCCTACGTGTCAAAATATCAAAGAAGTAGAATCTAATGGATTAGAGCTTTCTGTTTCAGCATTGTTAGCGGATAACCCATTTCCATCACTTCCTATAAATTTCAATAACCAGAATGATCCTGACACACCTATAGGGGAAACATGGGTAGGCAAACCTAATGACGCATTAAACCAGAATCTCAATACATCTAGAAATGTATCTCTGAACGGATGGCAAATGGGACTATTTAATGAAGGAGTCGTATCCATAAGGGAAAAATTAGTATTATTCTGGCATAATCATTTTGTGACTTCAGGTGTCGTATTAGCTGCCTATAACTACCACTATCTAGATATATTACGTAGGAATGCCACAGGGAACTTTAGAGCACTAGCGGAAGAAATCACAATATCTCCTTCCATGCTATTATACTTAAATGGAAACGAGAATACCCGTGAAGCACCAAATGAAAACTACTCCAGAGAACTATTAGAATTGTTTACCATCGGAAAAGGAGATGCTGCGGGACCTGGGGATTATACTAACTATACAGAGGATGATGTCATAGCATTGGCTAAATCTTTAACGGGTTGGAGATCACGGAATATTGAGGGTGTTCCAGAAAGTGTTTTTATACCTAATAGGCACGATACCAGCGATAAACAATTGTCAAATAGATTTAACAATGTCATAATCCAAGATGGAGGCGAGGACGAATATAAAAACGTAATTGATGTCATCCTACAGCAAGATGAAACAGCTCGTTACATCTGTAGGAGACTATATATATGGTTCGTCGGTTCCAATATAGATACAAATGTGGAGTCTAATGTTATAGAGCCGATGGCGGCATTGATGAGAGATAATGACTATGAGGTAAAACCAGCGCTAGAAGCATTGCTCAAAAGTGAACATTTTTATGATTCCTCTATCAGAGGTTGTATGATGAATCATCCAATAGATTTTTTCTTCAAACTATTCAATTCATTCGAAATTACTATTCCCGATGATATTTTAAGAAAATATAGAGTCTGGGTAAATATATATAGGAGATTACTCAATTTGGATATGGTGGTTTTATCTCACCCTAGTGTAGCGGGTTGGAAAGCATTTTATCAAGGTCCTCAGTATTATGATGTGTGGGCAAATTCCGTATCCCTACCAATAAGAGAGGGTATCATTAATGATCTGCTTGAGGGATCCATGGTAGCGCAACAAAACATCCGAATTGATACCTTAACGGTAGTTAGTAAATTAACCAATCCATATGATCCTAATGAACTCATCAATGATCTATCCAACCTATTATTTCCTTTTCCGATATCAACTAATCAGGTAGAATACTTAAAAAATGTGCTGATTCCTGGTTTACCAGATTTCGAATGGTCAGTAGAATATGGAGAGTACATAGGGGATCCTGAAGACGATGATAAGCGACTTTCTGTGGAGAATAAGTTAGTAGCTCTTTTTAGCGCTATTCTCAAAATGCCTGAGAACTATTTAATATAAAAACACTACTTATTCCAACACCTTAGAATCGAGGACACTCCTCTCCATGTGAATTTTCAAAATTAGCATTATGAAAAGAAGATCATTTATAAAAACAAGTTCGTTATTAAGCGCTCCATTGATGTTTGGAGGGATACCGGTTGCTCCTATTATGAATAACACGTTTTCTAGTTTTGTCAATCAGGATTCGGACAGAGTGCTGGTGCTCATACAGCTCACTGGGGGCAATGATGGACTTAATTGTATCATCCCTATGGATCAGTACGATAGCTTGGTAGCGGTACGACCACAAGTAGTAATACCAGAAAATGATATTATTTCTCTTGGAGGCGATATCGGATTACATCCAAGCATGACTGCTATGGAGCAAATATATAAAGATGGACATCTTGGAATAGTACAAGGTGTAGGCTACCCAAATCAAAATAGGTCTCACTTTAGATCAACAGATATATGGCAAACGGGATCGAATGCTGATGCCTTTCTAAATACAGGATGGATAGGTCGGTATTTTGATCATTTCAATGCAAACTATCCAGAAGATTTTCCTAATGAAGATTGTCCAGATCCATTTGCACTAACTATTGGCTCTTCTGTATCTGAAACTTGCCAAGGGATGTCAGGAAATTTTAGTCTGGCCCTAGTTGATCCAGATAATCTGAGTCAATTAGCCACACCTGTCAATAATGACTTGAATGAAGGATGTTATGCAGATAAATTAGACTTCTTGACTAAAACGATAGAACAGACAAATGCATATGGGGGTGTTATAAAAGAAGCCAATGATCTAGGTTCGAATATTTCAACATTGTACAATGAGAATGATAACCTTTCTCAGAAATTGAAATTAGTGGCTAAACTAATCAAGGGAGGATTGCGTACCAAAGTCTATGTAGTGAGTCTCGGAGGATTTGATACCCATGCAGGCCAAGTAGAGGAAGGAAGTGCAACTACTGGTACTCATGCCGAATTGCTTAGGGAATTGTCTGAAGCAATTTATGCATTTCATGATGATCTTAAATCTCTTGAAATATTTGATAGAGTGGCAGGAATGACCTATTCAGAATTTGGCCGTAGAATCAGGTCTAATTTCAGTAATGGTACTGATCATGGAACAGCGGCTCCATTAATTCTTTTTGGCTCATGCGTATTGCCCAATATACATGGAGAGAATCCAGAAATATCGGTTGATGTAGATGATCAAGAAGGCGTTCCTATGCAATATGATTTTAGGTCGGTCTATGGATCGGTTCTCTCCGACTGGTTAGAAGTGGAAGATGATATAGTCAATGATATACTACAGGGAGAATTTCAGAAGATTGATCTATTCAATGATTGTTCTACAGTATCCGCCACAGAATCCGTTTCTGAATCTGCAGAGCTGCGTGTATATCCTAATCCGACAGATCAAAAGGTCACTATCGAATTTGAATCTAAGGGAGAACATATAAAGATAAGCATCTTTGACATCCTAGGCCATGAAATCAAGGTGATTACAAATCAGAATATAAGTAGTGGGACACATATCTTAAATTATGATATTCGAGATCTACCTGGGGGGCCATATTTTATAAGATTACAAACCCAAAAGTTGCAAAAGACAATTCGAGTTGTTAAAACATAAGAAGATCAATATGAGGTAAGGTCCAACACCGGTTACAATTTCTAATTGTGGCTATTTAAAACTGAAAGAGTAAACACTTCATATCAAAACAGTAGCAGCTCAATCACGAGTAAGTAATAACGATGACATATGAAAGGCACTAATTCGATTAGCTGTTTTCAATAGTACGAGCAATTGCTTAGCAAGCTACTCTTTGATATACGTACTACTCCATATATTTTATGTCATTTTTTAACTTGCATGGTGTAACTATTTGATAGAGAGGAGAATATCTTTTAATAATTTGCTATATATTGTTCATTGAATCAGATGTGGAGTTTTTTAATTGCTGAATAATTAAGTATAAAAATAGGATGCTTCCTACTTGGTCGCTCTAAATTTTTCTGATTCGTTATCGTAATAAAAACTAAAAATTGAATGACAGCAAAGGATATTCTTAAGGAACTTAAAGATTACGGGGACGCAAGGACTAAAAATACACTAATGTCTCATGGGGCTGTAGAGCCTCTTTTTGGAGTAAAAGTAGCAGATTTAAAGAAGACAAAAAAGAATCATGAATTATCATTAGCGTTGTACGGTACTGGAAATTATGATGCTATGTATTTGGCCGGATCAATGGCCGACGAAAAGAAAATCTCCAAGGATCATTTGGAAGATTGGGTAGACAAAGCCTACTGGTCTTATTTATGAAAATATACAGTGCCCTGGGAGGCTGCTGAAACAAAATATGGAATGGAACTGGCCCTAAAATGGATCAAGTCAGATAGAGAGACAGTTGATTCTCCCGGCTGGGGAACATTGGCTTATTATGCAGCTGTAAATGAAGATAAAAAGCTGGATGCCAAGGTCTACATCAAATTACTTAATACAGTTAAAAAGGAAATCCACGGTGCCCAAAATAGAGTCAGATATACTATGAACGGCTTTGTGATTGCTGTGGGGATGTATTTAGAAGCGTTAACCGAAAAATCAAAGGAAGTAGCAAAGGAGATTGGTAAAGTTAGTGTCGATGTAGGCGGAACTGCTTGTAAAGTGCCACTTGCAATCGATTATATACATAAAGCCATTGACAAAGGTCGAATTGGTAAAAAGCGTAAGACGGCAAGATGTTGAGGATTAATATTGATTATTATAAGCGTTGTTGGCAATGCTTATAGTGTCTATCAAACTTCAATGAGACTCTTAACGTAATTAAAATTAACTGTCCGTATGTCATGTGAATTGACAATGTAAAACATTTTAAAAAAAACTAATCTACCCACCTTTTTACAATACAAGATTTATTTTCTTTTCGGATATGGAGAAAATAGATTCCAGATGGTAACTGATCTAAATTCTCTTTCAAAATTATTTGTCCATTAATATGGATGATATTGAAATACATATCGGAACTAGTTGACAATCTCTCCAATGACCAATTTTCATATTCCTGACATTCAGTAGTTTCAATAGGTTCTGTATTGGATGTTATTTGATTAACGTTAAAAGATTTAGATGTTATTTCAGTTCCATCATAGAAAAGCTTTACCGACCAGTTTCCTATGGCAAGATTTTGATGATCAATGAAACTCCAATAGTAATAATACCAATAGTCTCTATCTAGCGGAAATGAATAATCAAACCATTCTTCATTGTCGGGAGTGTACCATTTTATGCTTATCTCCTTGCCTTTTCTCAATCCATACATATGTGACCAAAAGTATAATAAGGAATCAGAATTTGGTGCAATGGTATATGGCTCTTCGATAGTTGTAATTCGTTCTCTAAGATCGTTTATTGTCAAATCATTTTTAAGATGCAGACCACTTTCCCAAACGGTCAAACTCGTATCGTATGCAGGAGGATCGATAAATTTATTCATTTCATTACCGCAAGTACCAGAGAATGGATCAACAACATATAGACTATCATACCACAATTCAAAATGCAAATGGGGATCGGTGCTATTGCCACTACTTCCTACATATCCTATAAGATCGCCAGCTTCAACACTATCACCTACATCTACTTGTATACTGTTCTGCATCAAATGACCATAGTATGAATAGTAATCATTCGGATGGCTTAACGCGATATAGTTTCCAAGTTGTTTAGAAACATCACCTTCTGTCTCTCTATCAAATAAACTATCTATCGTAGATGTAACGATACCTGCAGCTGCAGCATATACGGCTACTCTTTCATCCATTGCTTGAAAGCTGCGGATTACAAAATCTGTTCCTTGATGCCCGCCGTAAGTTTTTGAACCACACTTATGGTCCGTTATTCCAGGCGAATCCCAGTCCAGATAGTTAACTATAATCCATTCATTTCCTTGTGTACCTTGTATAGGTGATTGCAGGAAAGCTTGAGCGGATAGATCTATTGAGCGGCTAATAATAAATATTATAAAGAGGTTTTTATTCATATTGTTAAATACGTATTGGAGAGATAAATCTTCTAATTAAAGTAAGCAAATTGGTGAAAGTTAATGACTTTTATTAGTGCAAAATTCAAACACTAATCCGCATATACAATCAACTGCTTATATTGAATTCAAAGATAAATGAAAATACCAATTCTGAAAGAATATTACAAACTGACTAATTGCTCAACTTATGTAGAATAATAGTAAGTTTGATTTTGATCCTAAAGAATCCCGGATTTTAAAATGCAAAGAAACAAACTCATATAAGAATAAAAACAAACTGAATGGAAACCTACTGGAAGAAGAAATCTCAAGAAGAAATAAAATTTATAGTATTTAAGGCCCTAGATGACAATGTGAATTATGACAAAGAGAACATATTAGGAATTCCAGCATCCTATTTAGACAGTAAAGTTTTTAATCAAGATGCTTCATTTATTAGAGATGCCCCTTTTATATCAAGTCTGATTCAGAATCCAAATCATATTGGTTGTCATACCTTAGGGAAATCAGAACCATTTTTTCAAGGCACTCAGCGGATCGAAAAGGAACTTATTGAAATCTGTGCTGTGGATATTTTGAATGGGGAGTCTGGAGAACAAGATGGATACATAGCGTCAGGAGGAACGGAAGCCAATATTCAAGCAATTTGGATTTATCGGAATTACTTTATGAAAGAGCATTCTTCAAAAAGAGAAGATATCTGTATTCTGTGTAGCGAGGATAGTCATTATTCCATGGATAAAGCTGCGAATTTATTAGCCATAGATATTTTTAAAGTTTCTGTTGAAAAGGAAACTCGCGAAGTAAAGGAAGAAAGCATAAATGAGGCAATTCTGAAGGCTCGAAAACATGGTAAAAAGCATTTTATTGTTATCTGTAATATGATGACCACCATGTTTGGTTCAGTTGACAATGTTGAAGCATATACAAACCAACTTGCTGATTTGTCTTGTAATTTCAAACTACATATAGATGGAGCTTATGGAGGATTTTATTATCCGTTTACTGATGATAATAGTCTACTAACATTTAGAAATCCCAATATCACTTCTTTCACGCTTGATGCTCACAAAATGGCGCAGGCACCCTACGGAACAGGAGTATTTCTGATTCGCAAAGGATTCATACAGAATGTAAATACCTCAGAGGCCAGTTATGTTGAAGGAGAAGACTTTACGCTTATCGGAAGTAGATCGGGAGCAAATGCAATTGCGGTATGGATGATACTAGTAAAAAATGGACCTTTCGGTTGGCAAGAAAAAATATTCATTCTTCAAAAGAGAACTGAGTGGATGTGCAAACAACTTAGCCAATTAAATATTGAATTTTATAGACATTCAAAGTCAAACATCATTACAATAAGAAGCAGATTCGTAAATATGGACGTAGCATCTAAGTTCGGATTGGTCCCTGACAATCACTTGAAGCCGGAGTGGTTTAAAATTGTTATTATGGATCATGTGACCATTGAAAAACTCATGTTATTAGTTGAAGATCTTAAAATATCGGGCACGATTAAAGATTAAACCAATAGAAGCACATACGTTTCATAAATTATAAATAGCTCATTGATATATATAAGTCAAATGTAATCTTGTCTCAGAACAGTTGCATTCAATTTTTAATTTGTTTGACACAGATACGAATCTAATTAATCATATTCCTAATTTAGGAATTTTGTTCCAATTCAATTAATTAGGCTTGTGAATTAGTATATTTATGCTATAGAATGCTCAAAATGTCCTATTTTTAATGTACGTTAAACGGTACATTTATAAGATAAAAGGCAGAGATTTTGAATTCTAAATTAATCTGAAAAGCCATTATTCCTGAATATTTAAAACTCATATTTCCTGCATAGTCTTAAATGAAACCACCCTATGAAATTGTTCACTTATCAGTAATTACATTTCTATTATTTTTTACTTCCGGGGCTCAAAGTTGTTAGGAAGTTCAAGCATTAACGAATAAAAGAGGTTAAAAAGGAATCAATTGAAAAATCTGAATAGTGAAGTTAGAATTGATTTATTCATTGATACTGTAAGTCATAAGATTAACTATCTTGCATTCCTCAAAAATATCTTTAATAAACCCTGTTTTTAGAATGAGAATATTTAATCATTTTACCCTTATTGTAATCCTATTTTACTGTTTTAATGATGCAAAGGCCCAATCAATTAATAGTATAAAAAGTAGTACTATTTTGGGTAGGCTTTTAGATCAATCAGATGCAGAAGTAATGTACGCTTCAATTGCTTTAATGAAAGACGATAGTATAATCGTTAATAGCGCAATAAGTGATATGAATGGTAATTTCAGAATAGAGGACATTGAACCTGGGATCTATAGTTTGAGGGTGGATCATATAGAATACACCACTTTGACAACAGAGATACTAACTTTAACTAAAAATGAATTTAGGGAGATCAATGATATCATATTGGCTAGGCATATTAATGGATTAGATGAAGTTGTGATAACTTACCGAAAACCACTAATTGAAATAAAGGCGGATAAATTAATTTTCAATGTGTCGAGTAGTCCCAGTGCTTCAGGTACGAATGGCCTAGATCTACTTAAAAAATCTCCTGGTGTAAGTGTTGATATGGAAAATAATATCGCTCTACTTGGTAAAAGTGGTGTGCGAATCTATATCAATGGTGTAGAATCTAGATTGTCTGGTGGTGACTTAACAAATTACCTTCAGAGTATGACATCTGATAATATTGAAGCAATTGAAATCATATCCAATCCTTCATCAAAATACGATGCAGAAGGAAATGCAGGTATTATTAATATTCGAATGAAAAAAAATATGGCATTCGGGTTTAATGGGAGTGAGACCTCAAGTTTTACCAAGGGGAAATACTATAGATATAACAATAGCCTTTCGATGAATTATGGCGGAGAGAAACTGAGAATTAATTTTGATTTGACCCAAAGCTTCAATAAGAGTTTAGATGATTTTGTTGATACAAAGATTCAAAATTCGACTATTCTTGAATTGGACTCTGATGAAATTAAAACTCTAAATGGTTATAATGTTGCTCTAGGATTGGAGTATCAAATTTCGAAAAAACATCTTGTAAATTTAAGCGGAAGGAGTGTATTTAATGAAAATGATAATATACTTCAAAGTCAAACTAATATTTTTGATAAGGATCCTAAAGAATTGTCCTCAGTTTTGATTTCTGAGGCTATTGTGGATTTGCCTTCCCAAAATCATAATATAAATGCAAATCACATATGGCAAATTGATAATAAGAGTAGTCTAAATTCGGCCTTAAGTTTTGGATTATTCAATAATAGTAAAAATACCCAGCAGCCCAATACCTTTTTCGAAAATGATAAAAGTACTGTACGTCTTATTGATAATTCTGAATTCGATGCTGACACAGAAATTAATTTAATGTCATCAAAAACAGATTATACAAAAGATTGGGATGATGTAAGTTTTGGGACAGGACTGAAATACTCTTATATCAATACAAGAAATAGTTTTGATTTTTATGATTTTATAGAAGATGTGCCACTCCTTAATCTTGATAAAAGTAATGATTTTGATTATGAAGAAAAAGTAGCGGCATTATATGCTACTTTGAATGTAAAATTGAGTGAAACTATAAAATTTGACGCAGGTATAAGAATAGAAAATACAGATTCACGAGGACAATTGCTCAGTAATCTTAGTCTTGAAAATAAAGATGTATCTAGAAATTACACTGATTATTTCCCGAGTATAGGTCTATCATATGTGAATAAATCTGACCATTCGTGGAGTATTAGTGCTGGTAGAAGAGTCGCAAGGCCCAATTATCAAGATCTTAATCCATTCGAAACGCCACTTAGTCAATTAACAGTATGGAAAGGTAATCCATTTCTTAGTCCAAGTTATAGTATGAATTATCAATTTTCTTATGCTTACAAAAGCAAATTAATAGTTACAAATACGTACAGCGTAACAACTGATTTTTTTGCTAATATTTTTGAAGTCACTGGTGAAACTAGTAATCAAATTATTCCAAGAAATATGGAGAAGGCCACCAATTATGGTGTTTCTATAAGTTATCCATTAGAAGTAAATAAAAAATGGAGTTTGGTTGGTTTTGCGACAGGTTCCTACAAAAAATTTAATGGTGATTTAGAAGGTACTGTTATAGATATATCAGCTAAAACTTGGGACTTTAGAATTCAAAATAACATTAAACTGCCTTGGGATATTTACTTGGATTTGACATATTTTGTAGAAAGTGACTGGATTTGGAGAGGCTCTATCGATGTGAGAGGTAATCATGATTTGAGTGTCGGATTAAAAAAGAGTTTTATGGACAAACGTCTACAGATAAGAATCACTGGGGCAGATATTTTAAGAACAACGAACGACTATTTCTATAATGGTAATTATGGAGGAATATTAATAGATGGCGTTCGCTCATTTGACTCGCAACGGTTTGGTATGGGTGTCACGTTTAGATTTGGAAATCAAAAAGCAAAGACTTCTCGTAAAGGGGAGAGTGCGTTAGATGATGAACTAAATAGAATAAGTAATTAACTTGGTTTTTAAATTATTGTAGTTTTCTTTATTTAGAAAAAATATTGTTAAAGTTTCCTTTTAAGATGTAACGGAACTACTATTTTGTTTTATGTAGTAATAAAATTGAATGACAGGATTATTTAGTTAATAATGACAACGGGGCCATTAATAATTAATTTGGCCATCTTATCAAGATAGGTTTGACTTTGTAGAGGATCAATATTTGAGATAAGTTTTACATTAGATAATGTCAATTTGGAAGATGCTTTTTTTAAATAAATCCCAGATCCAGAATCCTGAGCCAAACAGTTTCTAACGGTTGAATTTCTGATTAAGACGTTTTGATTCTGGGATTTACTGTTATTAAAAACACCTCGTCCGGACGTAGCATTACTAGAAAACCATTGGCATTCCCTTTTTCGATATAAAATCCATCGATCAAACTATAACCAGCAACAGAAGAATAATTAAGTACATGATAACTGTTATCTTGTTGAGCATTTATATCTGCAATATTACCACTTAGTACTGATTCGTTTAATTTAACCCAAATTACACCAAACTTTAATATTTGGGCATGTCCTTTAATTAGCTTTTTTCGCAACTTGAGTTAAGATAATCAGTTCCATTTTCTTAACAAAGTTTTACTCTTTTGTGATTTCTGCATTAGTAGGTACTTCACTACTTAATAATTTGGCACTATTTTTTTTAACGTTTTTCTTTCCGCTAATAGATTATCAAATCGGATCATTAATTCGTCTTTTTAGAACGGCTTGATAAGATAGGCATCTGCCCCATAGGATAATCCAGCCATTTTATCTTCAGAGGTTGCTTTAGCAGTTAATAGTATAATTGGAATATGATTGGTACGCTCGTCTTTTTTTAGTTTTTCACAAACTTCAAAACCATCCATTTCTGGCATCATCACATCACTGATGATAATGTCGGGTAATATTTTCAAAGCTTTTTCAAGACCTATTTTTCCATTTTGAGCGGAAATGATATGATAGTAATCTTCTAAGCTTGTTGTCAAATAATAGGTAACATCAGAATTATCATCAATTATTAAGCTTTAGAATTAATAAGGTTGTGAAAGGAACAATTGAATCGGAACAAGTTGACATTA
Source organism: Halioglobus sp. (assembly GCA_047628935.1). Classification (GTDB taxonomy): domain Bacteria; phylum Bacteroidota; class Bacteroidia; order Chitinophagales; family Saprospiraceae; genus CAJXUU01. The sequence goes on from JBLHWH010000064.1 coordinate 28,491, forward strand.
ACACAAGCGTACTGGACCATCTAGTTCCTGGCTATGTTGAATATGGGAAATATGATTGGAGTTCGAAAAAGCATGAATTGTACACATTATATATAAAGGAATCTAGGGCCAGATAAGGCAAGAGTATGACAAGTCAATTTCTACCATTGTAGAATTATTAGAGAAAAGCGGAAATATACAATTTCAATTAGCAGAGTGGATTACAAGAAAAGGAACGGAAAGAGAAGTTCAATTATTGAGTCAATTCTTATTTAATATATAGACCGAGACGACGCTAAATAAAGAGAAAGGGAGATGAGTTACACTTTGACGTTATGAAACGATAGGGGAATCTTATTAAGTTGGCAGCAGAAATTAATGTTTATAGAGAATTCCGGAGAATAGGAGATCCGATCCTCGAAGATGTGTTAACGAGCGAATTGATTTTAATTGCAGCGATTCAGAGCCAAAGCTATAAAAATCGGTTAGTTTAATCAAAGAAAAAAGAGTACATAGCGATGCCAGGCTTAGATTAGTGCGATAGAAAGACTTATGAATTTTACAAAAAAAAAGATTTTTATTTGATCAAGGCACGATTGCCATGATTCTATCATCTTTTTGTATCAATATCTCAGGTTGTATCTTGATTTTAATGCGATAGGTTCGTAGTCAGAGCAGAGTTTCAAGATGTTAAGCAAAACAGACCACACTTCCTTCAACGATCCGAATGTTCTGGCTATTGATTGTTTAGCTAGTACTACGAGTTGTGATATCAAATGAGCAATTTGAAGGCAAGTGTAGTAGCTTTTAATTGCTTTGATGTTATGTCTGTTCATTTTATGATGCAGATTTAATTCACTATTCTTCTGGTAATTAAACCCTTCTTTTTCTATCATCCATCGCCTTCTTCCTGTATTGAATATTTCTTTGGCTGTTGATCGATCAATCGGTATTGAAGTGATATAGATAAATTTTGTGTAACTCATCTCTACTCCTTGTTTTGTTGATATTTTTATTTTATCTCCACGTAGGTAATAGAGATCTATTGTTTTATCTACTAATGACTTGCTAGACCATTCTACAGCATATTCATTCCTTATATATTTACTAGGAAACTTATTGTATTGCAGTTCCTCTATTCCATCTTTTGCTTTTTGTTTTACTACCTTATCCTGTAAATCGTATCGAGTTTTATCTTTCCATACTATGATGAATTCCCACTGTTTCGATTTAATATTATTCATGATTGGCTTTTTGAAAAACAATCCATCCATAACGATACACATTGGCAAACGAGCAAAACGAGTTTTTAGGTTGTCGAGTAATCGTAGTGTCGCTTTATACTCACAGTCTTGTTTGACCTGCCCATCTTCATTGGTCATCCATTCAGTAGCTAATGATATGCAAAAACTATTTGGACAGACCAATTTAGCCTCGACAAATGACTGGGTGTAGGTCGTTTTAGCATTCCTGGAGGTCTTATGAGGACAGTTCTCATAGGGCTGCTTATCAAATTTAAACGCACCCGTACCATCGATAGTGATAACGAAATATTTACTCGACATTCTAAATTTATGAAAACCCTTTTGTGTAAGAGTATCTTAACAAGATATGTTTGTATAGAAGCAAGATTATCTGGACTGATTCGCTCTAATACTGCATCGACCGTATCCATATGTGGAGCCTTGATTTTCATCAGTTTATGGTAGTTTTTTCGAAAGTCCTTGAAATCGCGCTGCTGGTTAAACCCATTTCTTGATTTACATCTAAATAGATACATAAGTACAGCGGCAAAAATCAACTCATCTATACTGTATGTGTAAGATTTCTTTCTTCGAGGATCATGAACCTCAACTTGTATTTGCGATCTAAGTTTTGGAAAGTAATTTTTGAAGATAATTCTTAATTCTTTGACAATATGCTTAGCAGAATCTGATTTTTTTGTCGCTGGTTTGAACTTGTGTTTTCTTTTTTTGACATTTGATTTATATTATTTGAAATGCAAAGGCTAAGTCCTAAAATGATGTGCTAGAATTGATGTTATTGAGCCTAAAATAGAAATAATCCAAATCACGGATGCCGTAAGAAACACCTATTAATCTCTTAAGATTTCGGTTGACGGTCTCAGCTGGGGCATTGGTGAAGCC
>JBLHWH010000065.1:0-30609 GCA_047628935.1 Halioglobus sp.
TTTTGTGCCTTTTATTTTCCACCTCCTCCGTTTTAATCTAAGAAATACTTCCTTGCCTTGTGCTGGAAAACTTTGAAGCTCAACTGTATTCATGTAGCCATCTTTTACGGCCTTACCTTCTCTTAAAATTGATTTGGGTATATGCTCTGCATCGTCCTTTTCAATTAATTCTATCAATATGACCCCTTGATCTTCTTCCAAGTTAACAACCTCAAAGTGAGTCAGTATTTCTCTTGATACAAATAGCCGTGCAAAACTATCCAGCAATTCTTCTTTAACTTTTTTTCTACAAAGAAAAAAGTTTTAACCCTAGCACATCAAAATGAGACTTAGCATTCATGATTAGATTTTGTTGGTCGTGCTTCAAAATTAACCATTCTGGACGAGGCTTTAGTCGAGTCCTTTTTTTATTTTAAGCGGACACCACTAATATAATTCAACAAAAATCACTTTTAAGAATCACTTGACTAAGAGAATTAGTTTCAAATATATTCTCCTTCATTTCATCGATAATTTACTCCGTATAAATACACAATATCATACCCTCATCGAAATTTCTAAAAAAATATTGAATTTCTGTTTACTCTTTTCGATTTCATGCGTTAATCATTTATTGAATTACAAAATACAAAGCTTTGAGACTAATTAAACAAGTGGCAGCATTACTGTTAATATTCATTTTCACATCATCCATTTCAGCACAAGAGTACACAATATCTGGTTATATCAAGGATTCTGACAATGGAGAAACCCTAATCGGTGCATTCATCTACCTAACTGAAAATGGAGCCGGTACAGTATCCAATGAATATGGATTCTATTCTATAACCGTAGAGTCTGGGACTTACTCCCTTAATGGAACATACTTAGGATACAAAGATGAGGTACAGACAATTACGTTGGATCAGAATCTTAAATTAGATATAGAACTAGGTCCAGATGAAAATACACTCGATGAAGTAGTCGTAACAGCTGAAGAGGTAGATAGAAATGTAAAGTCACTCGAAATGAGTGTCAATAAATTGGATATAAAAACTCTAACTAAACTACCGACGCTACTAGGAGAAACGGAAATATTAAGAGGGATCCAGCTTCTGCCAGGTGTTACTTCTGTAGGTGAAGGTGCTGCAGGGTTTAATGTTCGTGGTGGATCCATAGATCAGAACTTGGTACTACTTGATGAGGCACCTGTTTATAATTCATCACACTTATTTGGTTTCTTTTCCGTCTTCAATCCTGATGCGGTAAAAGATGTAAAATTGTACAAGGGAGGAATCCCTGCAAGATATGGTGGTCGTCTTTCTTCTATTTTAGATGTAAGAATGAAAGAAGGAAACAGCAAGGAGTTAGAAATAACTGGTGGTGTTGGAACTATATTCAGTAGACTTGCTGTAGAAGCACCTCTCGTAAAAGATAAATCTTCATTCATAATTGCAGGTCGTAGATCTTATATCGATATATTGTCTAAGCCTTTTCTAGATGATGATGTTGGTTCGCCTGTTTTGAATTTTTATGATCTTACACTAAAGACCAACTATAAATTCAGCGATATAGATCAAGTCTTCCTATCAGGATACTTTGGTAGAGATAATTTTGGATTCGGAGAGTCAGCTGGATTCAACTGGGGAAATCAGACTGGAACTATAAGATGGAATCACCTATTTAGTGATAAGCTGTTTGCCAACTTGACAACATACTATAGTAATTATGACTATCAGATAAACTTTGGAAATACAGATGAAGATTCGTTTGATTGGAATGCTAAGATCAAGAACTATAGCGTAAAACCTGAATTCTCATATTTTATAAGACCCCAAAATATTTTAAGATTTGGAGGTCAATCTATCTACTATATTTTCGAGCCAGCAAATGCAATCTCTATATCGAATGACGTAACAACAGATATTAGTACTTCAAGTCAGTTCTCAATCGAAAGTAATATCTTCGTTGAGAATGAAATAACACTATTTGACAAACTTCAAATAAACTATGGATTGAGGCTTTCACACTTTGCATATTTAGGAGATAGAAACGTGTATACATTTGATGATACTGTCGAAAGAGGTGTCCAAAAGCCACTGATAAATGTAACACAAGCAGAAAGTGGTGAAATTATCGAAGACTTTTTTAACTTAGAACCTAGATTCTCTTTAAAAGCTGACCTTGGAGAAAGTAGTTCGCTGAAAGCTAGTTACAATCGTACTGCACAATACATACATCTTCTATCTAATACTACAGCATCAACGCCAGTCGACATATGGACTCCAGCTACAAATAATATCAAACCAGCCATGGCTGATCAGATAGCACTCGGATATTTCCAAAATTTCAAAAACAATGAATATGAGTTCTCTGGAGAGATCTACTATAAAAAGTTGAATGATCTTGTCGATTATATTGATGGTGCAGACCTAATCTTAAACGAATTAGTAGAGAGTCAAATTCTCGATGGAGATGGAAGAGCCTATGGAGCGGAATTAATGCTTAAAAAACCCAAAGGTAGATTCTCTGGATGGATAAGTTATACACTCGCCAGAAGTGAACGACAGGTCAACGGTATCAATAATAATGAATGGTATCCTTCTAGATTTGATCAAACACATAACTTAAGTGTTACTACATTTTATGAACTGAGTAAAAGGTGTACACTAAGTGCAAACTTTGTCTACAATACTGGTACACCTACCACCTTTGCGAATAGTGGTTATTATCAGCAAGGATATTTCATTCCTAATAATGACAACGATGTCAGGAATAATGTAAGGATACCAGACTATCATAGGTTGGACTTTGCATTAACAATAGATCCTAAGCCGGGCAAAAGAAAATGGAAAGGGCAATGGGTATTTGGTATTTATAATATCTATTCTCGTAGAAACCCATTTTCAATATACTTCAAACAAGATGGTGAGCGTGTAAACGTAGGTCAACCTGTAAATACAGAAGCAATACGATTGTCTGTAATAGGTAACTTCATTCCTTCCATCTCTTACAACTTCACTTTTAAATAGGTCACACAAACCATTAACATAAAATTATATCCAATGAAAAAATATACATACATATTAGCAGTTATCACAATAATCGGATTAGCATCATGCGAAGACGCTATAACGGTAGACAACGGATTCGAAGCATCACAAATAGTCGTGGATGCATGGATCACTAACGAAGCTGGGCCGCAGATGATAGAAGTTACCGAGTCTCAAGATTACTTTGATAATAGACTCCCTACCGTAATCACAAATGCTCAAGTTACTATTACAAATGGATCACAAGTATTTGATTTTATTCATATCTCGGATGGAAAATATACTTGGACACCAACTACAGGAGGGGAAGTCCTAGGAAACATTGGAGATGAATTCACGCTCAAAATTGAAGTGGATAATAAAACATTGACATCAACAACTCAGCTAAACAGAGTCCCTGAGATCGATAGTATTAGCATCTTTTTCGAGGGTGATGCATTTGGTGCTGATGATGGATACTTTGCAGAGTTGTATGCTACAGATCATCCAGGAAAAGGCGACACTTACTGGGTGAAGTCTTATAGAAACGATACGTTACTTAACAGACCGCAAGAGCTAAACATCATCTATGATGCTACTTTTGACGCTGGAACGGACATTGATGGAACTACATTTATACGTCCACTAAGATTTGCTATAAATGCAATAGATGAAGACGGACTTCCGAGAAATCTAAAACAAGGAGACAAAGTAAAATGTGAAATCTATTCAATATCTAACGACGCTTTCAGATTCTTGCAATTAGTACAAGAACAGACTACCAATGGTGACAATTCAATTTTTGCACTTCCAGTAGCAAATAGTAGAGGAAATATTAGAGATGAAAATGGGGACTTAATTTTAGGAGTTTTCAATATAGCCGCAGTAAGTAGAGAAGAAGTAGAGTTTGAGTAGCAAAATACATTTGTATTAGATGTATCAGCTTCGTGAACCCTCGCAATTTACAGTCTATTAAAAATACCAAAACTATAAAACCTGGTATAACATATCAACTAGATTGGGATGTGAATAAATTTCACTTTTTGTAAAAGGAGAGAAACTTACTAATTTAGAAACCTGATACCAACAAGATCTAATAGACCGACCCAACAAAGCGATGGCTGAAAAAGACATTGTTATAAAATAAAAATAAGGCATGAAGGGCAGATTCCGAAGATGAGCAAACGTTTAGATAAAAAAAATGGAATCAGCCCTTCAGGCTAAAAAAAACGGTAACCTTATAAATGATAGCCTATTGGACATTGCTAATAGGGATAAGCCCTCTTGGCTTCGACTATAAAGTCGAACACATAATTTCAAAATATGTGCAATGTGTTTTCACAATTCCTTTCCGAATATTTCGCCTATATAATTGTAAGATAAATAAAGTAAAATACTCAAACAGGGTTGGTGCAACATATAAACTAGATGTGCTAACGAGAGTTGAACAACGCGACTAATGTCGTGAAAACATTCCTATTCGATGATTCAGATGCTGCATAAAATAATAGTAATTATTCTATGATCAACACTTCACTGATAACGTGATTGTTTATTATTAATCTCAAGACGTACATTCCAGTACTTAGGTCTGTAGAAATTGTGTTTTTACCTTCATTTAAGTTACTAGACTGAATGACTCTCTTACCACCGACAGTCCATATCTCAGCAGTACCATAAAGTTCGGTATCTATGGTAAATAATCCATTTGAAGGATTTGGATATACTTTGAAAAGGAAATCGGTATCGGTGGTAGAAACGTCTTCTTTTACTGTTGCTTTGACAGCATATCGATTCTCACAAGAATAACTACCATAGTTTATATCCCAATCAAAAAAGTAAGGAGTCACGTTATCATAGGTTGTACTCTCTCCTATCTTTAGATAACCAGGAACCACCTTATCAAAACCTATAAACTGATCCGAATATGAAAAGATTGGACCTTCTGAATCTAGTTCAGTAATATTATTATCCCGATTCGTTGTAATTCTATAATCTCCAGCTTTAAATCTTAAATTGATAGAAATAACATTTTTACCCTGACCCATTTCTTGCTCAATAGTCTTTACCAATATTCTATCTTTCCAGATTTCAATAATCCTTTTTCCTGCCACCTGAGTACGCACAGAAACAGATTTTAAGACAAAAGGAGATAGCACCTTAAACTCAAGCGTATCATTATTACCTATAAATTGATTATCAAACGTACTATTTAATGGTACTGGGGACATTTTGATAGTAGATTCACCAGCGTCAATTATCGTATTTCCTGCATAGAAGATTGAGTCTCTAAATAAAGGGACAGTTGTAAAATCATTTCCACTATAAACACTAAAATAATCGTAAAATTCACGATACCAATTCACATTATCGCCCGTTAATGATAGTTCAGATTGCTCGCCAATAAAGACAGTATCTTCAGTTATTTCTTCTTCCGATAGTTGCACAAAATCAACTTCAAATTCATCTGAAATATAAGTTTCGCAATTAGTGCTCACCGTAACTGTATACGTTCCTGATTCGGAAACAGTAATTTCGCGACTAGTCTGTCCATTTGACCATTCATAAGACAAACCATTAATGGTCTCCAGTGATACCATACTGTTTTCACAAGCTATGTTCTGGTCAGCATATATAAGCTCATCACCTTGGTAATCCTCTTCTTTTTTCACAATAAAAAAATCACTCCCAGATAAACAACCATTTTTAGCGACAACTACAGAATAAGATCCAGGAATAGTAGTTATTAAAGATATACCTGTACTGCCATCAGACCATAAATAAGAATCGTATTCTTCATCTAAGAATATTGTTGCCGCATCCCCAGTGCAAATTTCATAATCATTTATTTTCAATCTTGTTGTTACACAACCCGCTTCTATTATGGTCATAAAATTATTAGCTTCATATAAATTGTCCAAAATAGTTTTCAATCCAGAAGGCCAATATACTATAATTGAATCGACGAATTCGATATTTCCTAATCCAAAATGAGCAACTGTGCTGTTCATTATTCCATAGCTTTTTCCAGCTGTAATTTCTCTGATTTGTGATCCTCCTTGGTAGAATATTGATACTTTTCCACCTATCGCATCTTTGTTAGAGATTGCTCCTACTAGGTTGATATCTAAATAATTATTAACACCACCTTCATTAAGTGCTACAACATCTGATTGACTCCCTGGTGATTGAAAGGAACCTGCAAACCCTAGATATAAATCAAGATATCCGTCAGAATTAAAATCACCAGTAGCTCCTGAGAAAGCTTTTTTTCCTCCTTGCGCCACATCATATTGAGAAAATTTCATCTCATTATTATATAAGATGTAACTCTTTGATGGTTCTGTGATAAAGATATCTAGCCAACCATTATTATCAAAATCAGCAAAAAAACTCTGATAAGCAAAACTTTTTGACTCAGGTGGGAGTCCACCAAACCTTAGGAAGTGACCATCGCCATCATTGAGCATCAAATCATGTTCTCTATCATGATTGGCTATAAGTATATCAATATCTCCATCATTATCAACATCTCCAGCATCAACCGACCATGTTTGAGAACCATTGGCAAGTCCAAATTCTTCGGCCCTTTCCGAATAAGTACCATCATTATTATTGATGTATAAGGTATTTATTCTTCTTCTATCAGTAGGATCCGTAACGCCGCCTCTACATTTACCAATATAAAGATCTAGATCTCCATCACTATCAATATCTGTAAATATGGAGGAATAATTACCTGACATATCATCTTCATCACTCGTCATAAAATCAATAATAATTTCTTTGATCATCTTACCATCGCCGTCATTGATATAGGTTTGATTCTCACCCACATCATTGCAAACAAATAGATCCAAGAATCCGTCATTATTGAGATCAACTAGATTTGTGTTCTGAGAATACACTGAAGGTGTGGCCTGTACTGTACTGTATGTTTCATTATTAAAAAATAAAATTTCAGAACCGTTCTCATTTCCACTAGCTACTATCTCTGGAGTTCCATCGTTGTTGAGATCACCAGATACAACGGCCCATTCTCCAAATGCTGATGTCTGTGTATGTAGTTTATAAATAAAAGGAGTGTTTGAAGAAGTTTGCGTGAAGGTTTTTAGAAATTTCCCTTGATCAAAAAGAATAAGATCGTCCTTATAATCTCCATTTATATCGTCAACTGCGATCGCTACAGTACTATTTAATCTTTGTTGTCCTAATATCTCCTGCGTCGCATTATAGAAACTAGTCTGCGCTGAAATGCAAGAAGCAAATATAAATAGTAATCCGATAATTATAAACTCGCGCATATTATAGATATTAGTCCAAATGCAAGATAAAAAGAAATGATTTACAAGACATAACATATTATGATAAAAATTATATAATTTATGCTTTTGGAAACAAAAATCATCCAAACACACCAAAGGACCACAACTTCCACTTAGCTTCTATCAATAAAAAATGTTGTTTTTCCATTACAGAATGATCAAAAAAAACAATCCCAAATTTGAATAAATCAATAGAAAATGCTACCGACTCATGCTCGATAATCTCTTGCCATGCTTCATGCATACCACCAGACCAATAAATATCGTCTATTAATATAAAACTCTTTACATTGGTATATTGACGAATTTGGTGATAGTAATTAATTGTAGCTTGTTTTCTATGATTACCATCAATGAATGCACAATCAACAATACTGAGTTTAGAAAGAGCGGCATCAATTGAATCACCAAATTCGCCCTCTATTAATGTAATATTAGACAAGCCAAATTTATTAAATAATCCTCTTGCTTTATCAGCAGATGATGGATTCCCTTCTAGTGTTATAAGCGTAGATTCCTGAGCTGCTGCAGCCAAATACGATGTAGACACACCCAAAGATGTGCCAACTTCAAGCACATTTTGAGGTTTATATCTCTTTAGGATATTATACATCAATTTACATTGCCAAGATCCCGAAAGTGAAGATTTTGCAACATTCCCCACTACCCTAGTATTTCCATTCTTCACTTTGGAACCAGCACCATATTCTATAAAATCTATATTTGACTCATCATCAAGAAGTGCCCCCCTCTCCTTTTCTATCAGATCGACCATAGGGTTTTTCACCTTTACATTGATCACTGTATTAAAGAAATCAAATACAAACGGAGAATGCAAACTATATTTAGTTTTAGCATTCCAGTAGAATTTAATAATAGATTTATATGGTGTTTCATTCATTTAGATGCAAAGAAAAGAAAATTAGAAGAGTTAGGATTCTAAAAAAGGATTGTTATGCAAATCTAGAGATAATAAAATAAGTATTTTGATAGTAAAAGTCTGTAGCCAAAACTTATTTCATAATTAGTTATTAATATCTTTGCGCATGCTTATGTAATGTATCTACAATATGAAATAGGCAAATAATAATATATATATATGGCAGAATACAAGAAAGTGACACCCTACGATTCTACACAAGAATCAAAAAAGAAACAGGTGACATCTATGTTCAACAAAATTGCACCATTTTATGATTTCCTAAATCGTCTTTTGACATTACGCATTGATGTACTATGGAGAAAGAAAGCAATTAAGCTACTCATAAAGGATAATCCAAAAAACATTCTTGACATAGCTACAGGCACTGCAGACATGTCGATAATGGCCGCTAATATATTATCTCCAGAATCTATTATTGGTATGGATATATCGAGTGAAATGCTCAGAGTAGGACAAAATAAGATCGATAAGAAATCACTTTCTGATATCATTACACTAGAAATTGGAGATTCAGAAAATTTAAAGTATTCGGATGGTCAATTTGATACCATTATGGCGGCTTTCGGTGTCAGAAACTTCGAGAACTTGGAAGTCGGGTTGGCTGAAATGAACAGAGTATTGTCTGTTGGAGGCACATGCATGATCTTAGAATTTTCAAAGCCAAGTGTATTTCCACTAAAACAGCTATTCAATCTATACTTTAAATATGTATTACCCGTTATAGGTAAACTTACATCAAAAGATCCAAAGGCGTACGAATACTTATACGAATCAGTTCAGGTTTTTCCGGATTATGATAACTTTACATCAATTTTGAAAAAAACAGGTTTCAAGGATACGTCCTACAAATCTTTAAGTTTTGGTATATGCACCATTTATTTGGCAAAAAAATAATATTATCATCTTTCATTTTTCTATTTAGCTTAAGCTTAGCCTTAGGTCAGGCAGGAGACAAGGGTAATTACAACTACAAAAACTTCCAGAAGAAGCCATTCTACTTTGGACTTAGCTTGGGGTTAAATAATAGTGGTTATATTTTAAATCAATCGAAGTTTTTCATCGGAAATGATGAGATCAGTATTGCTGAACCTGTAAGTGGCGTTGGTTTAGAATTGCATATGATTGCTAATTTGAAGCTTGGATATAACTTTGATTTTAGATTTCTTCCAGGATTTTCATTTGCAACTAGACAGCTAGAATTTACTGAATCGTCATCAAATTTACCACAAAGAAATAATGCAGAGCCAGTATATTTCGAACTTCCATTTCAACTCAGATACAAATCTCAACCCTACAAGGACAAGAGAGTATTTGCTACTGTAGGGCTAAAGTATGGTTATGATGTTGCCGGAAATAGCAATTCTAAAAAGTCAATTTTGAAATTCTCTTCTCATGATTTCCAATGGGAAGTTGGACTTGGAATGCAGTTTTTCTATCCTTATTTTATATTTTCTCCTGAAATCAAATTCTCAAGAGGTTTAACGAATACTCTTATCTATGACAATCAACTGAATGAAGCCAAAGTTTTAGAAAATATATTTTCACAAGTTTTTTCTATTGGCTTTAATTTCGAAGGGTAACTAATCTAGACTGTTCCTTATACAAATTTTATAATCCGATATATTCATATTGCATATTTCCTTAATATGTTTATCTTTGTTATTCAATATTTTAACAAATTATAATTATGCTAAGTCTAATTAGAGCTTCCATTATCATATTTCTTGCTTTTTCTTTTTCAAACAATACTATTGCACAAGACTATAAGACTTCTGCAGGCCTAAGATTAGGAACCTACTTTGCAGTGTCTTTTAAGACATTTATCTCCGAAAAAGGAGCAATTGAAGCTATTGCTGGAATATCTAGAGAAGGAGGAAACTCAATTACCACTATTGGCGGGTTTTACCAGGTTCACAACCAATTTACCAATGACATACCTACACTAAAATGGTATTTTGGAGGCGGAGCTTTTGTTGCAATAGGAACTTCAGATATCAAAACCAATATAGCTCTTTCAGGAATAATAGGCCTTGAATATACTTTTGAATCTAGCCCATTAAATTTATTTATTGATGGTACACCATATTTAAGTTTAACTAGTGAATCTCGTTTCGATGCGGAATCAAGTTTAGGAGTTAGATATGTTTTCTAAATACAAAATAAAATTAAACCCAACCTAAACCTCTATTAACAAGCACTTTACCAAACACTAACTAACCAATTACACTTTCAATAACCTTCTCATAACCCTTTCTTAACAGCGTATACAAGTCTTACCTGCAAATGCTAACCAACCGCAATACAAGTAATTAGTTATTATTACCAAACGAATTTCGATAAGTTAGAATAATTTCAAACACTTTAAAATTATAAGTTATGAAAAAGGTAAAGTATACACTCGTCGCAATGGCCTTGATGGCAAGCACTTTTGTTTTTGGACAATTCAGTCTAGGTCTTAAAACTGGGTTTAGCATATCTGATCCCCAAGCAGAATTATACATAGATGCTGTAAATAATGCACCTATATCATACTCATCATTTTTAGTTGGTGCTACTGCAGAAATCCATATTAATAGAAACTTCTCTTTCCAACCAGAATTACAATATGTGAGAAGAGGTTTTACTATAGACGAAGGAACATCTTTTGATTTGATCGGAATTGATATTCCTGCAGGAGCAAAGGCTACAGCAAATATCAATTATATAGAAACGCCATTACTACTTAAAGCAAAAATTGGAACTCAAAAAACTAGTTTTTATGGTATTGTCGGTCCTTCAATAGGATATGCAACATCAGCTAAAATTCAATCAAAGGTTACTTTTTTAATAGATTTTAATCTCCCAGAAGTTAAACTAAATCTAAATAATGATATATACAATAGAACTGAGTTCACTGGAGTAATAGGAGCTGGAGTAGAACATAATATACAAACAGGAAAGTTATTTACTGATGTAAGATACAGCCGTAGTTTCACAAATATAATCAATGATCCAATCCTTGATATATCTGTAAAGAATTCAGACATTCAACTATCAGTAGGATATGCATACCAATTCTAAGCGATAATGATAATATACTAGAAAAAAGAGGGAGGGTCAGGCTTCAGCAGCTTTTGATTCCTCTCTTTTGTTTTTCCACCATAAGAAACCAATGGTACTAATCAGCAAATATGGCAACGTCAACATATAAAGTATTCCCTTGTTAAGGCCTTTGCCCTCTGTACCACCTTGTTGCAGATTAGTCTCTGCAGCGGCCCTACACATAGGACACTGAGCAGATATTCCCACAGCTAATAAAAGGAAGGCAACAAAAAATATATACTTTTGATACTTCTTCATAATTCTAGGCATAAAAAGGTTTCAGCATAAAATAACATATAGGACCTGTGACAGCAACATAAAACCATATAGGCCAAACAAACTTAGCCAGCCTTCTATGTTTAGCTACTTGTCCAGTATATCCTCTAATAAACGTAAGTAATATAAAGGGCAGAGATACTGCAGCAAGTAATATGTGAGAAGCCAAGAAAATAAAATAAGTAATCCTTAAAGATCCAGATTGAGCTTTTTCCGCTTCTGTAACGATGTTATTGTGATCGAAATCACTGTAAAGTGTCGCTGCCGTGGTAAAATGATAGACTACATAAGATAGTAAGAACAAGAATGAAAAGAACATTGCTACATAGATCATTTTCCTATGGGCCTGTATATTCATATTCTTTATGAAGTATAATGCACAAACCAATGCAAATGCAACAACCGTGTTGAATAGGGCATGCATTGGAGGTAAAAATGAGAAATCAATAGATGTATTAATTTTCATACTTGGAACCCTCATAACACAAACTAATGCGACTACAGCTATAGAAATTATGATAGCCGCTATATCAAGCTTCTTTCCTAAAGTTATATTACCTTCCATTATTTCTTCATTTTTATATCCATCTCCTTTATTCGGGGCAGTATGATAGATGTATGTTCTATCATTCTCCTTATACCATTCATATCTGCGGAATATGAATTTCTTATCATCATACTTGTATCAACTAAAATAAATCCAGCATTATCATATTTTAGTGATATCGCATTTGCTGTCTCTTGTGATATTGTTATCCATTTTATTTCTGGCTCAACTGGACTCTCTACAGCTACTACTTGGTACGTTTCAGAATTACTATACTGATCAAATATCTCTGGCAAAATCTGTTCATCAAGATTCTTCAATTGAAAAAGTGTCGTTTTTGATTTCAATATAGAGTTATCAAAACCGTCAGATGAAAACAGTCCTTTCGGAGCCAACTCTTTCAATGCATCCTTTCTATAGTTTAAACCAGTTTGTAAATAGTACCAAGACCCAAAAGGCACCACTGCTATAAGAATAAAAACAACACTAGAAACTAAGTATTTCATTTTTTCATGTTTACATTACAAATATCTATAAATACAACAACCCAAAAACAATAGTAGTTATACTTTATGCACTTGAATTATCTATTTTACACTTAATAGACAATACCAGACAGCATGCTCTACTAAAAAAAAAAGCGAACTAGTTTTACCAATCCGCCTTTTCCATATTTTTCCTTTAAAAATATTATCCAATATCTTTAGATGTTGAAGAATCATATATTGAACCTACTTTTACATCTTTCATTGGACGCTCATTCTTAGTTTTTATAAGATCTCTCCTTTTAAACCAATCACTTCCCTCCCATGAGAAAGCTATTACACCCCATACTAGCAGTAAAGTTGGTAATAATACTGTCTTCGCTAAACCAGGTGCTTCATATTTCATATGCATAAACTCAAAGATAATTAAGTATGCTTTTATAATACTCATTATAATCATCACTCCTCCAAGTAATGCAGGAGGAAACTCAATACCTTCTTTTAAATATCCTTTACCTAATAAGGCAAATAATACTTCAGATATCGTTATGATACCTAATATTATTATAATCTTTGTGGCCGATTTTTTCGACTCTTCATACGTTAAGTGTGCCATTTATCCTTTATTTGATTTTAATAATGATTTTTGCCTTCTTTCGAATATCTATTATAGTAAATAGAATAACAAGAATACAAATACCCATACTAAATCTACGAAATGCCAATAAAGTCCAACTTTCTCTATCATCTCGTACCCATTTTTTCTTCTAGAATATAAACCAGTCGCTGCATTTATAGTAACAATCAACATTATAATTATACCTGAAAATACGTGAAAACCGTGAAATCCTGTTATGAAAAAGAACAATGCTCCAAAAGCCTTAGGTCCTAGTGTCTGAGATTTAATCATGCCAGCATCAGCACCCTCTGTTACTTTAAAATCCAGAGGTGCCCATTCACCATCTTGCTTGTGTACTAGATATGATTCACCTGCATTAAACGTATCACCCTCATTAACATAATGTCCATCACCAGCAAGATAAATACCAGCTTCAGTATGTGTCCCAAAAGGATCTTGAGTAATAGACATATGCTCTTCACCAATAAGTTTATTCCACTCCCAAGCTTGACAACCTAAGAACATAAACCCACCTATTATAGTAAGGACCATCCATTTTACAACTCCCCTCTTATTTTCTTCATGCCCCTCTTGTACAGCTCTCACCATAGTAAAAGAACTTGCCAGAAGTATAAAAGTCATTACTGTAACAAATACCAAAGGCAATCCATGCCCGTCAAAAGGAGTAGTGCTAAATACAAAATCTGGCACCGGCCATGTCGGCATACTAAATCTTAACGCACCATATGCAATCAAAAAACCTGCAAAGGTAAATGAGTCAGATACTAAAAAGTACCACATCATCAATTTCCCATAGCTGGCTTTGAAAGGTTGCGAACCACCTGACCAACTGCCTCCGCTATTCTCATGTGTATCATTATGTGCTGCTGTTTCTACTGTAGGCATTCAATCGTTACTTTAATTAGTTATATTATTTATTGGAAGACTCCAACTTCCTTACTAAGTACTCAACATAAACAGCAATAAATATATCCATAAGATATCTACAAAGTGCCAATATTGTAATACTAATTCAAATCTATTTTTCCTCTTTTCTGTATACCTAAACTTTAATGTAAAAGCATGAATCATAGCTACTATCAAAGCTGCTATCCCTCCAAGTACATGGATTGAATGAGCTATAGTTATCAGATATGTAAACGATCCAGCGACATTTGCTTTAAAGTCTACTCCCATTCCAAATAATTGCATCCACCCTTGATACTGCATAACAATAAATGTTATGCCTAATAAAAATGCCAACAAAAGAAATCCTTTATACATTAACTCACGTTGTTTCTTATATCCTATATAAGATAAATGCAAAACTACGCTGCTCAATATTATAGTTACTGTACTTGCATAAAACATACTAGGCAACCCGAACTCTAACCAATTACCAGCTGCATGCTTTACTATATAAGCACTTGTCCAACCCGTAAACATCATTATTATACTCCCCATTCCTAACCATAAAGCGAATTTATGAGGATTAATCCCTTTCCGTTCAGTTCCCTCTATTGCTATAGTATCCATCTTTTCCATAATTTTAGAAAATTAAATAAGATGCCAGTATTAATGGCAGATAAACAAATGAATAAAACATTAATTTCAAACCAGAATTTCTATCAAACTTTTGGTGAAAATTCAAACTGAAACCTATATAAACCAGTGACGTGATAAGTACCAATACCGAAGATACCAAGCTTACTGATCCAAAATAAAACATCACACCAATTACTGGAATCATCATCAAAGCATAGATTGTAGAATGCAATCCAAGACTCCTATCTACTTTTCCAGCTTCATCTTCAGGTAATAATTTGTATCCTGCATTTTTATAATCGTCATAAGAAAGATACCCAATTGCCCAAAAATGTGGGAATTGCCATAAAAACTGTAACGCAAATATACCTAAACCAAAAACTGTTATTGTTCCTTCAAATGCTGTACATCCAATCAATGCAGGTAAAGCCCCTGGTATTGCACCAATAGCCACTGCTGAGGTAGAATATCTCTTCATTGGAGTGTACACAAATGAATAACAAATCAAAGATAGCATTCCTAATAATGAGGTCAAAGGGTTGAATAGTGCTAACATTGAAACTCCAACTAAACATGATAAACCAGCAAACAACACCGCTTCGGATGACTTCATCCTTCCTGTAGTAATCGGACGATCGGCTGTACGCTTCATATTCTTATCATGCTCTTTTTCAAGAACCTGATTAAGAGCATTAGCCGCAGCTGTCACTAAAAATCCTCCTAAACCTAGAAACAGTACACCCAAAATAGTAACACTACTTCCAGCCACTATCAGGTAAGACATGACAGATGTGAACACTACCAATAACGATAGTCTTAATTTCACCAACATCACATAATCGCCAAGCCTAGAATATTTCTTAGTGGTGATTTTATCTATTTGATATGTTTTTGTATTCCTCAATCTTGTATAATGATATATTCTGAATATATATTAATGATCCCCAACTTCTCCTTCTTCTAAAGGAACAATCTGTGGTATAAACTCTCTTTCATCTTTGTTATAATCATACGCCCATCTGTGAACAGCTGGAAGATTACCAGGCCAATTCCCATGAATCGGTTCAATAGGTGTCGTCCATTCAAGAGTTGTTGCACCCCATGGATTCTTAGTCGTCATTTTCTTTCCTTTCCAGATACTATAAAAGAAATTGATAACAAAAATCAACTGTACGAAGAATACTAATATCGCAGCAATCGTAATAAACTGATTCATACCTGAGAAGTGCTTAAAAGCATCAAAACTTTCAAAACTATAGTATCTTCTTGGTACTCCAGCCATTCCGATGAAGTGCATAGGCCAAAATATTGCATAAGCACCTATTATTGTACCCCAGAAATGGATCTTACCTAAAGTCTCATTCATGAATCTACTATACATCTTAGGATACCAATGATAAATACCAGCAAACATACCAAAGAATGCAGCTACACCCATCACGATGTGGAAGTGAGCAACAACGAAGTAGGTATCGTGCATTTGTATATCAATTGTTGAATTCCCTAAAAATACTCCTGTCAAACCACCAGAGATGAACATTGAAACGAATCCTATTGAAAACAACATAGGTGTATTCAAACGAATATTACCACCATATAAAGTTGTAATCCAGTTGAAAACTTTGACGGCCGATGGTACGGCAATAATCAATGTAAATACAACAAAGAAATTAGAAATAAATGGATTTACACCTGACATAAACATATGGTGTGCCCATACTATAAATGAAAGAAATCCTATCGCTAACATTGAATAAACCATTGCTCTGTATCCAAATATTGGTTTTCTTGAGTGAACGGCAAGTACCTCTGATACAAGACCCATCGCTGGAAGTATTATAATATATACCTCTGGGTGACCTAGAAACCAAAATAAATGCTGATACAACACTGGAGATCCACCTACTCTATCTAAAGCCTGACCTTCTATAAATATCTCACTTAAGAAAAATGAAGTACCTAAACCTCTATCCATCATAAGCATAAAGAAACCCGAAGCCAATACTGGAAAAGACAATACACCAATTATGGCCGTTATGAAAAACGCCCATATTGTTAAGGGCATTCTCCAAAGACTCATCCCTTTGGTTCTAAGATTAAGTACCGTGGTTATATAATTTATTCCTCCTAAGAGTACAGATACTACGAATAGTGTCAAACTAACCAACCACAAAGTCATACCAGTTCCAGAACCTGTGGAAGCCTGTGGCAATGCACTCAGCGGAGGATATGCTGTCCATCCACCTGCGAAGGGACCTGTACTTAAAAACAATGAATAAAACATTACAATACCAGCCATAAAGAAGAACCAATACGATAACATATTCAAGAATGGTGATGCCATATCTCTTGCTCCTAACTGAAGTGGAATAAGTAAATTACTAAATGTACCGCTTAACCCAGCCGTCAATACAAAAAATACCAAAATAGTACCGTGCATTGTAACTAGAGCGTAGTAGAACTCTGGAGCCAACTTACCAACGCCAGCCAAATCTACAACAATCCACTTACCTAATACAGGCTTAAGCCACGCTAAACTTTCTTCTGGAAAGCCTAGTTGTAATCTAAACACTACAGACATCGCAGCTCCAATTATAGCCCAGATGATACCCGTTATTAAAAATTGTCTCGCAATGATCTTATGATCCATTGAGAATATATAGTGACTTATAAAACCTGATTGGTATTTGTCACCATGATGATGATCGTGAAAATGATCATTGTAACCATGCTCTTTTATGATTACATCATCATCATATGTAGTTGCAATATTTGCCATCTTAAACTATTTTTTTTTAAAAACTATTGTGAAACAATTCTCAACTCTGTTCTCCTATTCTGTTCTCTGCCCGCATCAGTACCATTGTCTTCAAGTGGAAAGGTCTCTCCGTACCCAGTGTAAATCATTCTGTTCCCATCTAGTCCTTTGTTAAGAAGATAATTCCTAACATTTTGTGCTCTACTTTTTGATAGTGACAAGTTAGAAGAATCTTCTCCTTGGCTATCTGTATGTCCTGCAAGCTCTACCACTACACTAGAATTTGCTTTCATTATGCTCGTTAGATTATCTAATTCATACTTAGATAAATCTGATAACGCCGATGAACCAGTATCATAAAATACATGCTCAAGTAATATTATTTTATCAATTGCATCTTCACTAGACAAAGCATTTTGAAAGTCAGATTTCAATTCCGCAGCTCTCTCTTTAATCTCAACATCAAGCAACTGCCCCTTTCTTGGATCATTATCTTTTCCTCTTACCGTCGTCATGTAAGTGGACTCTTGACCAACTAACCAATCTTTGTATTCTTCTTTAGAAACGATCTTAAGAACTCTTCGCATACTATAATGCCCCTTACCGCACAACTCTGCACAAGCTAACTCATACTCAAACATCTTCCATCTTGGCTCACTCTCTGGATCTTCTGCATCATAGGGAGTATTCCACTCTGGATACTTTCTTAACTCTTGTCTATATTCTTCTGTGGTCTTTATCGGTTTAAATATAAAGTATGTAGGAAGACCAGGGATTGCATCCATCTTAACTCTAAAATGAGGAAGATAAAAATTATGGAGAACATCCTTAGACGTAATTCTTACTCTTACTGTAGTATCCACTGGAAGATAAATTACATCTTGTACAATAAAGTCATCAACAGATTTATCATCTGACCAATCTATACCAAGGGAATTCACACCCGGCCTAATCAATCTATAGTCCTTTGTACCCAATTTACCATCCAAACCAGGATGACGTATTTCCCAAGCAAACTGGTGCCCCGTTGCTTCTATTTCAAGAAACTCATCATCTGGCCCCAAGTCAGGCATGATATTATTCCAAGCGACTAGACCCTTTACAACTAAAAAGGTTAGTACTATTGCCGGAATTACTGTCCACACTAACTCAATAGTATTATTATGAGATATAAATTGTGCTTTGTTACCTTCTCTACTTCTATATTTATAAGCATACCAAAATAACAATACATGTGTTATAAAAAACACAATAAATGTTACAATCAATGTAGTATGAAATAAACCATCAATCCACCCTCCATGCTCTGATGCCGAACCATGAGGCCCATACCCTAGCATCACATCTTTAAAATAATACATAGAACCAGTACCAAGTACCAAGAATACAACCATGAAAACAACACACCATACAGCTGTCCTATCATTAGATTGTTGTGCTACTTCTTCTTCTCCTCTAATCCTTGCAGCAAGATCAGAAACTTTTCCAATTTGCACAACGATCACAGCTAATAACCCAACTATTAAAAACGCTATTAATCCAGTCATTTTGACTATTTATTTTTTTTATTAATATTTACTCTTTACTCAAATATTACACATGGTGATGTAAACTCTCACCTAAGTAAGGATCATTTTTAGGTACTAAAGATGCCTTACTAAGTGAATTAAATGTCACAAAGAAAAACAATGCTAAAAACCCTAAAAAAGTACCTAATTCTAAAAAGCCAGGCAACGTAAATCCAGATACAACCTCTGAAGCACCATGTGCTCCATGTGCAACTGCATCGGCAACTTCGTGAGCACTATCATGCGCTCCCTGCGCAGCATTGGAATGGCCATGATCTCCATGACCCAATGCTGTGTGTGCTGTATGTAAAGCACCAGGCTTTATCATCAAAAAGAAATCCAACCAGTGACCAATCAAAACTACACCTGCAACAAAACCAACTGACCCAAACTTCCTCTTCGTATCGTTCCTCAATAGAACAAAGAAAGGTATCAAGAAGTTTATCATTAAGTTACCAAAAAATAAAATAGGATACTTATCATATCTCTCTCTAAAGTATATTGTTTCCTCTCCAATATTTGCATACCAAATAAGCATAAATTGTGAGAACCACAGGTAAGTCCAAAATATACTGAAAGCAAACAAAAATTTACCTATATCATGAATGTGCTCTTGTGACACATTATCATAATATCCATTTCCTTTTAAATACAATAGGATTAAAATTGTCAATGCAATCATGGTAACAAACCAACTAGCAGCCGTATACCAAGCAAACATTGTAGAATACCAATGTGCATCAAGACTCATTATCCACAACCAAACCATAGCTGCAGATGTAAAACCTACAATTGGTAAAAAGGCAGCTGCGTATATTCTCATCCTTCTATGCATGGCAAAATTAACCCCAGCTCCATCTTTATCCTCGGCTTTTGATAAAGCTCTCAACCTATTGTAGAAAAAAGCCCAAGTCCCTCCTATTATAATAGTCCCAAAAAGGTACCAGTTTTTATTAAGGAATCCTGCCTTACCACTTAATACAGCATCAGTTGCAACATCAGCTTCATCTGCCCAATGGTATAAATGATTCATGTGTAAATAAGTAGCTATACCTATAAACAACATCAATCCAAGACCTACATATATGAAAGATCCGAATGCCTCCCACACTCTTTTAAATTGCGTATGCCATCCTGCATATGCCGTTATACAAACGGCTATAAAAAATGTAGCCATCAACGATATTCCAGTAAAGAATACGCTGTTGTGTAGTAAATTAGTCCAAAATCTTGTATGTAATGCATCATCAGAAAACCAAGTCAATCCCATGCAAAGGATTCCTAGTATCATAAATGATATTAAAAACGTTTTAGCTGTACTTTTAAAAACAAACTGATTCATTATTGTTCTTTTCTTTTCGTTCGATTAATGGTGTCCTTCATCTCCGTGATCATGATCTCCTTCGTGGTTGTCATCTCCACCCTCTTGATCATTATGATTATCCTCGTGTCCTCCATGGACCTCTCCATCTATGTGGTGGTGGTTGTCCTCATGAGCCAATTCTACACCATGTGAATCCATACTAGCTGCCATATAATTAGCACCTGCAGGCTTATCTACTGTATTTAGAGTATTCTCAATTTGAGAATAGATCAACTTCAATTCCTTCGCCTGTAATGACCGTATATAATGAATTACATTCCATCTTTCTTCATAAGAAATCTTATCAGAGTATCCTCCCATTACATTTTTACCATGCATTATTGAATGATAATACCTACCGTTAGATGCTGCTGAATGTTCTTCTAATAGAAAATTTGCTGGCTGCGCAGGATAAGCACCTCCATCTCTCACTAGATAACCATTACCATCACCTTTTTCGCCGTGACAAGTTGCACAAAACACGATATAGAGCTTTTTTCCTTCAGCTAAACCAGCCTCAGTTATTGGAAGAGGATTATCGATAACCTCAGCAATAGCTCTTGCTCTCTCATCCTCAGTATTTTCATAGTAATATGGCACACTACCTTGAACCGGCAAATTGAAACCATTTCCATTACCTCTTCTTGGAACAGTTCCACTTACAGGTAACTTTGGTTTAGCAAATTGATAATACTCCTCTTCAGAACCCCAAGTATTGTTGTAGTAATAGTTATAATAATTTGCCTCATAAGCTACTGAGTGGCCCATATCAGGCATATACTCAGATCCAGTGTTATTAACACCTGCTTGTTGACAAGACTGAAGCGAAAGCATAACTGCCACAACTCCTAGGAAGATATATTTTTTAATATTCATCTTATTAATTGTCTTTCGTTTATATAGTTTTTTGATTCACCTCAGATGCTCCAGTTGAAGCAAAGAATGATTCTACAGCAGAAACATCCACATTAGACTTATCAAAGGCTATACAAAATTTATCATCAGTAATTCTATCATCTAAATATGGATTAGTAACCCCAGGCCCTAGTCCACAAATTGTATAAAAAGTAACTACCATTCCAATTGCTGCAAATAACACTGTCAATTCAAATGTAATCGGAATAAATGCTGGTACTGACCAATACGGCTTACCACCAAAAATGATAGGCCAATCTTTAGTGAAAATCCATGTCATTCCCAAGAATGCAGTCAAGGTTCCCATTGCACCAAAAATAAATCCTGCAATATGAAGCCTTGATTCTTCAAGACCTAGTAGTGGATCTAAACCGTGAACTGGAAAAGGAGAATAAACATCCATTATATCCAAGTGTTCTTTGTTTGCCTGTTTTACAGCATCCATCATGATTACTTCATCATCATAAAGTCCGTAAACAACATCCATATTTTTATGAGCCATATCTTTTATTATTAATCTCTATAAATTATGTTCTCTCTTAATGTGCCTCGTGGGCATGTGCATCTTCAAGCTTTTGCGCCATCTTTTGTGCATTCTTAGGCCCCACATATTGATCACCTCCTGTCTTCAAAATACTCTTAATCTCAGCTACTGCAACAACAGGAGCTACTCTAGTAAATCCTAAGTATAAAACAAAGAATAAACCAATAGTACCTATGAAAATTCCTATTTCAACCCATGTTGGGCTATAGAATGACCATGATGATGGTAAATAATCTCTAGCCAAAGTAGTCGCAATAATTACAAACCTCTCAAACCACATACCTATATTAATAAATATCGACATGAAAAATGTGAATAGTACATTTCTTCTTAACTTCTTACTCCAGAAAAATTGTGGAGAAAGTACATTACAGAACATCATACCAAAGTATGCCCACCAATATGGACCTAGTGCTCTGTTGAAAAATGCAAATTGCTCATATACATATCCAGAATACCATGAAATGAATAACTCTGTTAAATATGCAACACCTACAATCGATCCAGTTGCAAGGATTACCTTATTCATAGATTCTACATGCTCTACTGTTATATAATCCTCAAGCTTCAATAGTTTTCTTGTTACTAGCATCAATGTCAATACCATTGCAAATCCAGAAAAAATCGCACCTGCCACGAAATATGGAGGGAAGATCGTTGTATGCCATCCCGGAATAACTGAAGTGGCGAAATCAAATGATACAATAGTGTGTACAGAAAGTACAAGTGGTGTAGCGATACCTGCAAGAATCAATGATAATGACTCCCATCTTTGCCAATGTTTCGCTGAACCCGTCCAACCAAATGAGAGGAAATTGTATATCTTTTTTCTAAACCCAGACGCTCTATCCCTTATTGTCGCAAAATCAGGCACCAATCCAGTATACCAAAACAATAGCGATACTGTAAAATATGTTGATATCGCAAATACATCCCATAATAATGGTGAGTTAAAGTTAGGCCATAAAGGTCCCCTTGTATTTGGATACGGAAATATAAATATTGCTAACCAAACTCTCCCCATATGAATAACTGGAAATAAACCAGCACACATTACAGCGAAAATGGTCATTGCCTCGGCAGCTCGATTTACTCCTGTTCTCCATTTCTGTCTAAAGAGTAGGAGTATAGCTGAGATCAATGTGCCTGCATGACCAATACCGATCCACCAAACGAAGTTAGTAATATCCCACCCCCAACCGATGGTCCTATTTAGATCCCATGTTCCGATACCATGCCAAATCGTCCAAACGATACAAAATGCACCGAACGAAAATGTAATGATAGATAGTATCAAACCTATAACCCATGCCATAGGCGGGGTTCTCTCAGTTGGAGAGATCAAATCCTCTGTAATCTGATGATAGGTTTTTGACCCAGTTATTAAGGGTTCTCTAATTGGACTTACAACAGCACTCATATATTAGTGTTATTTGTTTCTTTTAAATATATTTCCTAACTAATTAAGCGTCAAATGACGTATCTCTGTTATTTACTTTCATTGTGTAAGTAACGGAAGGTCTGACGTTTATTTCCTCTAACACTAAGTATGATAGTGGTGAAGTATTCTTCTTAACTAATTCTCCTTTCTTATTATTTAAGTCACCGAATGTGATTCCACCTGTAGGGCACGCGGTCATACATGCCGAACTTACATCGTTGTCTCTTAATCTTCTTCCCTCAACCTTTGCAGTCAATTTACCCGATTGTAACCTCTGAACACAGAAACTACAT
This sequence comes from Halioglobus sp., assembly GCA_047628935.1. Lineage (GTDB taxonomy): Bacteria > Bacteroidota > Bacteroidia > Chitinophagales > Saprospiraceae > CAJXUU01. Next base: position 23,715 of record JBLHWH010000065.1, read on the forward strand.
TTTTCGATAACTCCTCTTGATCTTACCGTTACATCGGGATTCAGAACCATTCTTGTCAAGTTATCAGCACCGAACGGTACTTCTTCACCGCCAAGTGAAGGCTGATTTGCTGGAAATAAATCAGCAGTAGTATAATCTAACCAGTTGAACCTTCTTACTTTATAAGGACAGTTATTTGCACAATATCTAGTACCGATACACCTATTATATGTCATCTGGTTAAGACCTTCTGAGGAATGGTTTGTTGCATTTACAGGACAAACATTCTCACATGGAGCATTATCACAGTGTTGGCACATCATTGGTTGGTACACAACATTTGGATTCTTAGCATCGCCATAATAGTAACGGTCAATTCTCAACCATGACATTTCGTGGTGTCTAGATACTTCTCTCTTTCCTACGACAGGTACGTTATTCTCAGACATACAAGCAACTGTGCATGCCCCACATCCTGTGCAAGAGTTAAGGTCAATATTCATTCCCCAATGATGACCCATTTCATATGTATCATCAAAACCACCATAAATTTGTTGAGCATTTAGGTGTTGAGCATGAGCTCTCTTACCTTCTAAAACATCAACATTTTCCTTCAAATCCTTTATTGTAGAATTATAGATAATTGACCTATCCGTCAATGATCCTTGAAATCCTTTAACACCAGTAAAATAATCAAAAAATACTGTTGCCGCTTCATCTGCATTTATAATATCACCTGTTCCTTTTTCTTCAGCTTTCACACCCATTGTATGATGATACTGAACACAAGAAAAATAATCTTCTTTTCCTACCTTATTAGTAATGGATGCACTTGTATTGTAGTAATTTGTATTTCCATCTTTTCCAACAGTTAATACATCATTTACATTTACACCTACTAAATCTCCCTTTATTCCAAATTCTCTACCGTATCCTAATGCTAATGATACTGTGCCAGCCATTTGTCCAAATTGCTGAACAACAGGTACCCTAACAGTTTTAGATCCAATAGTAACATCAACTAAGTCTCCGTCTACTAGATCATTGTATCCTACAAAAGTTCTTACGCCATCAAAATTTACGGGCACAGCAAGGTAATTTCCCCAAGAAGTTCTAGTAACTGGATCTGGCATTTCTTGTAACCAGGGATTATTTGCGAATTGACCATTTCCTTGAGATATTGATTCGAAGAATGAAACTTCAACTTTAGAAGTTGAAGGCTTGCTAATACCTGCTGCGGCAGAAGAAATATTCCCAGTAAAAGAAGGTATAGAACTTGAATTACCTACCTCATATACTCCATCTTGAAGTACACTATCCCAGAAAGGCTGGAAAGTTGCGAATTTTGATTGACTAGCAAATGCTGTTTTCTTCCAGTAGGCTTTTAAGTAATCAAAATATGGTTGTTCTGCCTTAATATCAAGATTAGACGATCCTGCCCAACTCAATAATGATTGCTCATATTGTCTAGTATCAAAAAGATTACTAATTGTAGGTTGAATAATACTGAATTGACCTCTCTTGGCTTCTACATCTCCCCAACTCTCTAATGAGTGGCTTGTCGGAGCTATAATATCACACATATCAGTCGTCTCGTCGTTTGACGTTGCAAAAGATATTTTTGTTTTAACTTTTGCAAGTGCTGTTTTCAATGCGTCAGCACCGACGAAATCGTAAGTCGGATTACACTGATTAAATATTACTACATCTACAACACCAGAATTGATATCTGAAATTAATACTGCCAATTCTTTTTCACTTCCTTGTCTTTGTAACGAGGCGTGACCAAAATTAACTGTAGTACCCAAGTTGCCTAAGGTATTATTCATTGCATTTATCAAGATCTGCTCAGATACGTTGTTCGACCCACTTACTATTAGAGACTTTCCTCTTGCAGCAGTCAATTCTGTAGCAATTTTATCAAGAGCAGCTTTAGCTTCTGTATTTAGGGCTGGCGAAGAAACACCGCCTACTATTTTGTTCGCTAGATAAGCAATCGCAGCTCCCATCTCTGAAGGCCTTACCATGATTCTATTATCTGCATTAGAACCAGTCATTGACATTCCAGACTCAACCTGAATATGTCTAGACATTGTAGGATTCCTAATATCTTTAATTTTTCTTCCTTTAACCCATTGTGCTGCATACTCTACCGGAGAAATCCAAGTTCCTAAGAAATCAGCTCCGAAAGAAACAATTACATCAGCTTTATCGAATCTATAATCAGGAATTACTCTATCTCCAAATGATTGCTCATTCGCATCAAGAATCGCTGAACTAGATACTGGATCATAAGTTACGATAGTACCATCAAATTTATCAGTAAATTCTGACATTGCAGATTGAGCTGTTGGACTAAGAACTGTATTTGTTACAACTCGAACACCTTTCGCAGAATCTAAAGCAACGGATACCGCTTTATCCACATCAGCCCAATTACTTGATGTCCACTCACCTGATACTTTCATCTTTGGTGTGGCGAATCTTGTGGTGTCATAAAGACTTAAAACAAAGGCTTGAGCCCTTGCAGATGTACCACCATGAGTAATACTAGAATATATATTACCTTCAATCTTAATCGGCCTTCCCTCTCTAGTTTTCACTAGTATAGGAAGAGACTCTCCACCAGAAACATATGTGGATGAGTAGTAAGAAGCTACACCTGGAACAATAGAATCAGGTTTCACAACATAAGGAATTGCTCTTTTAACCGGAATGTCACATCCTGCAGCTACTGTCGCTGCACCAAGGCCAAATCCCAAGAATTTTAAGAAATCCCGTCTATTACCACCCATTGAAGCGGCTACTTCTTCATTACCAAGATCCTCGGCTAGATTCGTCGGCTCAGCAAACTCTTTTTGAGATATTTCAATAAACTCAGGATCATTTGTTAGATCCTTCCCTCCTATCCAAATATTCGATGTATTATCTTTCATTTAAAGCTGTTTGACTATGTATATCTATTTCTGATTTAACTCAGATTTTATAGTTTCTTATTTAAATACAATTACTCTTCTTAGTAATGACATTTTTGACACTCAAGACCACCTATATCGGCTACTGTTACTTTATCTTTAGCACCAGACTGTAAATCTTCATGGTACTGAGAATATGATTCGTAGTATTCATTCTCCTTGAACTTCACCTCTGTTTTCCTGTGACAGTTGATACACCATCCCATTGATAGCGGAGAATGTTGCTTCACAACTTCCATTTCCTCAATCGCACCATGACAATCTTGGCACTCAACTCCACCAACAGTTACGTGTTGTGCGTGATTGAAGTAAACATGATCAGGAAGATTATGTATTCTGATCCATTCAATAGGGCCTTGAACTTTTTCCTTCTGCTCATTTGTAAGAGAGGAGACAATACCATCCCATTGAGTTCTAACCACATCCTTACCCTCTGCATCTAACTCTGCTAACTCAGTTACAGCTAAATACTGATCTTCAATCCACTTAGTATATATCTCTTTTGATTCCTCAGTAGATAGATCTTCATAATTTTCCATGTACTTATCAGTAGTCGGATTATAACCAATTGAAGCATATATCTTTGTCAGCTCTGCAGTCCCATATTCAGATCCTACCTTAATGGCTTTGTGGCAATTCATACAAGTATTTGCCGCTGGTATTACTGAGTGCTTAGATCTTCTAGCACCATCATGACAGTACTGACAATCTATCTTATTTATGCCTGCATGTGTCTCGTGACTAAATTTAATCGGCTGATCTGGTTGATACCCTTGCTGTCTTCCCAAATTAGTAGCATTAGTTACAGTTGTGTAACCCGCTAGCACCACTAAACCAAATATTAAGAATCCAACGACTCCCTTAGAAGTAAGAGACTGCATCAAAGTTCTTTGTTGAATTTCTTTTCCTTCTTTTACTGCAGCTAGAACATCTAAATTATTTATGATTCTAGTTAATAATGCAGCTAGTAATACAAGTATTAATAAAAGCAAAGCGTAAAGCCAACCATTTGATGACTCTTCAACAGCAGTATCTAATGCTTGAACAGCACCGCCAACTGGAATATTGAAAGTCCCATCCGCTACAGCATTTATATACAGTAATGTTGAAGCGATCTCATCATCGGTAAGATTTGGAAATGCAGTCATCGCACTTGGCTTATACTCATTCCATAATTCTATAGCTCTAGGGTGACCAACCTCAAAAATCATCGCCTGAGAATTTCTAATCCAGGCGTAAAGATTCTCTGTTGTGTCCCAGTTATCTTCAACTCCAGCTAGCGCGGGGCCTGTCATAGCAGAAACCATATTCTTATTGTGACATGATGCACAATAATTTTTGAATACAATTTTACCAGCATCAGCACTTACTTGCGCTTGCAGGTTAAAAGAAAACATTACTATCAAAAGAGTTAGTAATTTATTAATGTTGAGATGCTTATATATCATTATATAATTCTTTTCAATACTTATTTATCTTTGGCAGTCAGAGGTTTGCAAAATTCAACCCCAATTACACTGCAAAAATAGTGTTTAACATTATTTAAAAGCTACAAAACCGTACGTATTTAACTTATTTAGATTTCCTCTAAATAAACATTTTGTAATAGTATTGTAAAACATTTCTCTATACAGAGACCTTTGCTTTTATATGAGGGTGTGGATCATAATTAATCAATTCAAAGTCCTCAAACTTAAAATCAAAAATAGAATCAACATCCGTATTTATTTTCATTGTAGGGAGTGCTCTTTCATTTCTAGTCAATTGAAGCTTTGCTTGCTCCAAGTGATCTAAATATAAATGAACATCACCGAAGGCATGAACAAACTCTCCTACTTCCAAACCCGTCACCTGCGCCATCATCATGGTTAATAACGCATATGAAGCTATATTAAACGGTACACCTAAAAATGTATCAGCGGATCTTTGATAAAGAAGACATGATAACTTACCATCAGCAACGTAAAACTGGAATAGGCAGTGGCATGGAGTTAAAGCCATTTCACTAAGTTCTCCTACGTTCCATGCATTTACTATGATACGTCTACTATCAGGGGTGTTTTTTATTAGTTCTACAGCTCGTTGCATCTGATCTATAGTTTCTCCGTTAGGTGATTGCCACGATCTCCACTGCTTTCCATATACAGGACCTAAGTCACCATTCTCATCCGCCCAAGAATCCCATATCTTTACATTGTGTTCTTTAAGGTACGCCACATTCGTATCCCCCTTAAGAAACCATAAAAGTTCGTGAACGATAGACTTGAGATGAAGCTTTTTAGTAGTAAGTATTGGAAAACCTTTGGACAAATCAAATCTCATTTGATACCCAAAGCAGGACATCGTCCCAGTTCCCGTACGATCTGTTTTCTTAACGCCGTTTTCTAAAATATGCGAAAGAAGATCTTTGTATTGCTTCATTATTTTGTTTTGACACCGCAAATATATTGATAAATATATATTAATAAAATTTTAATATGTTTTTATAAACTAAGAGTTCAAAAAAAAACTGAAACACAAAGCTGACGGGGAGTCTAGAATGAAAAATTCTGTTTAAGGCGGTTAACAATCGACCAAGTCATATAATATTTAGATAAAATTGACTAAATGATGTAACTTTTAATATTTACCTAACGTTTATTGACACATATGATGCAACCTTTCTTATTATCTTGCGTCTCTTTAGATAACCTAGTTCACTACTAATAGAAACATTTTCTTTATGACACCTAAAAAAATTCAACAGATATTATTTTCTTGTTTAGTTGTTTTAAGTTTACTCTCATCACTATATATTAGTGGAGAAGCACAGGAGTTAAAAACTCAAGGTTTTAATGTTTCATATTTTTCCCCTGAAGATACTGAAGCTATTTTTCCAGATGTGCAGTTTGTTGGGCATGTCCTTGATAAATTGAGAGATGTGGTCTTTGTGAGGTAATTCAAAAAGCTCATTCATAATAAATAAGCTTTAAATACTTATAGCAGTATTAGATCTATAATTTACTTTTTCAATTTACGACTTTACAATTTTAAATGCTTCTGCTCCAATAGTGAATTAGCACAAACCATTCGGTGAATTACTAAGATCTATTTTTTCTCCATTTGAGACGATTCCTTCTTTTATGCTTTCTTGCCACAAAGTATGAATTTCATATGAAGCAATATCTTCTATATTGATATAATCCTCAAAAACTGTTTAAAATCCGTTATTTTCTTCTGGTACATATCAATGGCACGAACTTCAGAATGTGCATTTTGACCATCCAGATCTACTTGCACTAATCTATAAAAAACCAATAATGAAGAGGCTTCTCTATTTATATAGCTTTAGATCTTTTCAGAATTACTGTTAACTTCACTATTCAGAGAGCTAATTATTGACCCGGTGAAACCGTTATTGCTACCTTATATACTTCAGTCATCATAATTAACCTGCGATACAGATATCCATTCTAATCTAGGTTGACCATTCTCTTTTTTAATAACAAAAGAGGACAATTCTACCGGCAAAGTCGTATTGTTATCCACAAGATATAATCCTATATTATTGACAGTCCATTGAGTACTCATATTAGTTGCAGAGTCGGGCCATGAACTAGAAAACGAACAAGACTCTTTATACTTTAATGATTACTCTACCCATGATGTACCCGCTAATCTTCCAGAACAATAGGTACAATTAAAGCACCGTCCAATCCAATAAGTAGTATTAGGAGAAATGGCAACCTGATGATCAACTAACTTCTCATTCCATTGACCGTTCAACGGGCTAGCGAGATAATCCTCTACTAGGTTATTTTAAGACCTTTCCATAAAAGCGGAATGATCAGAATAATTAGCAAGTTTTATTGCGCAGGTTCCTGCTTGGATAGGATGATCATTGATTCCGTAATGAATAAAAAACAAAATAATCTAGACCATTATTAATTTAAAACCAAATA
>JBLHWH010000066.1:0-30258 GCA_047628935.1 Halioglobus sp.
GACGAGGCTATGCTAAGATTATCGAAGATTATAGCAGTAAATCACTGAAGGTACTATTTGATAGTCATAGTAAAAAAGATCCTAAATTTTGACTACCCCACCGCAAGCGGATGGAGCATTCGCCAAAATTTTTCCACCCTAAAGGTCGGTATTCGGATCTTTTTTGTGATAAGGCGTTTTTATGCAAAAACATCTTTTTATGACTCCGACGCAAGCATCGGAGAATTTAAGTATTAAAGAAGACGTCTATGTAGTAGCTGATTGTTGGCCTGGATATACACCGTTGAAGGAAGGCTACCCAAACCTAAAACAGAAACTTTCGAATAAAGGACAAAACTTTAAAATGCTACATATACAGATTAGAAATTTTAAAAATTGCCTTAAAGGTGTGCACTCCTACTGCAACAAAGAATATCTACAAAAATATATCGATGAATATTTCTTTCGATATAATCGTAGAAACCATAGAGCCTCAATTCTTGATAAAATCATCCACCCATGTGCAGCCCACCCTCCCTTGACTTATGCTATGATCAGAGCTCGTGCTCTAAATGGGTAACCCTATAATATTATATATTCTAATTTTCATTCTAACTACATATAAAACGAACAACCTACCGCTCCACAACCCCACCATCCAAACACTCAAACACCCGTGCAGGAAATTTATCCATCAACATATAATCATGTGTAGCAATAAGTATAGCTGTCTTGTTCTCAGAAGCTACTGAGTATAGCATCTTCATAATCTCTTCGCTAGATTCAGGATCAAGATTCCCTGTAGGTTCGTCAGCGATTATTATTTCTGGTTTATTTAAGATAGCTCTGCCGATGACTACTTTTTGCTGTTCTCCACCTGAAAGTCGAAAGACAGGACTATTTTTTTTATCCATTAACCCCGTCTGAATAAGCACTTCATCAACTCTTAGATTTCGCTCGTTCGCATCCTTCCATTCTATTGCTTTGAGGGCGTATTCTAGGTTTTGTTCTACTGTCCATTTCTCAAACAAATGAAACTGTTGAAAGACCATTCCAATCTTACGACGCATCATTGGAATTGATTTTCTATCTACTTTTGTTAGATCAAAACCTGCAATCTGCCCACCTCCACTAATTAATGGTAGTGCACCATATAGCGTCTTTAAAAATGTAGATTTACCTGACCCAGATTTACCGATAAGATAACACATCTCGGCATCTGCCATCGAAAAATCTAAATCTCGAAATACCTCAGTGCCTCCTTGACCGATAGTCACTTTCTTTAGATCTAGAACCAATGGTATGCTGCTCATGGATTAGTTTTGTGAAGGGGATTCTGGCATTTGCGCTATTACGGCGTATTTGTCTCCTTTATTGTTCAAGACCGTTGACCATAAGGAAGATTCTTCATCTTTGAAAGCATAATTAGCATATAAATCATCTACGATCCATGTGCCTTCGTCCAGTTCTGACTGTAATTGACCTCCTGACCAACCAGAATAACCAATAAAGAATTTGATATTATCCTTTTTTACGAGCCCTGATGTTATTAAGAATTTCAATTTTTCAAAATCTCCGCCCCAATATACCCCTCGGCTGACTTCATTGCTATTATCCAACAAATCACCAAGATTATGGATATAATGAATCGTATCCGTATCCACAGGTCCTCCATAAAAAACAGGAGCATCGAATTCAGGAAAATCAGCTACAAGTGCCTCGATAGACATGTCTATACTCTTGTTTAAGATAAACCCAACTGTACCGTCTGGTCTATGCTCACATACCGCAATCACTGACCTTTGAAATGGATTTCCCACCATAAACGGCTCAGCTATAAGAATACTTCCTGCTTTGACCACATGTTTTGACATATCGTTTTTTATATTGCTGAAGTAGGAAATTTACGATCTACTTTCTTAAATAGTCCAGAAATTATTTTTCCGTTTCCACCTACTTCGACGATCGATTCTACGCCATTTTCGATCATGTTTTCCATGATCTGTGTCCACTTAACAGCTCCAGTCAATTGAGCAACTAAGTTTTTCTTGATTTCGGCAGGGTCTGTTTCAGGCTGTGCCGTTACGTTTTGATATACAGGACAGTTCGGAGTATTAAATGTTGTTTTTTCTATCGCTTCTGCCAATTGTTCTTGTGCAGGCATCATCAATGGACTATGAAAAGCTCCACCTACAGGCAACACCAATGCTCTTCTCGCTCCGGCTTCTGTAAATTTCACAACCGCTGTGTCTATTCCTGTTTTACTCCCAGAAATCACCAATTGACCAGGACAGTTATAATTTGCTGGTACGACTACATCGTCTATACTAGCACAGATCTCTTCTACTTGTGCATTCTCTAATCCAAGAATAGCTGCCATCGTTCCTGGTACTTTGTCACATGCCCCCTGCATAGCCATCGCTCTTTGGTAGACTAGTTTAAGTCCATCTTCAAAAGTCAAAGTACCATTTGCGACCAATGCAGAAAACTCTCCTAAGGAATGTCCAGCCACGGCATCAGGCTTGTGTCCTCCTCCGTTTTTAGCAAATGAAGCTAAAGCGTGAACAAACAATGCTGGCTGAGTTATTTTTGTCTCTTTAAGATCCTCTGCAGACCCTTCGAACATGATTTTACTTAACTTATAGCCTAGAATTTCGTCAGCTTGATCAAATATCAATTTACTATCTGCATCATTAGCGTATAGATCCTTGCCCATACCTTCAAATTGTGCTCCCTGACCAGGGAAAACATATGCTATCATCTTTGGTTTTTTTTATTATTCATAAATTCTACTGCCCTATCAACTATTAGAAAAGGCTTTTCGATCTGAGACTTACTCACCTCGATACTCGGCAAATATATTCTCCGTCTCTATCAACTTCACACTAGACAACTCACATCCTTTTATATGTGGCACCAATTGTTCCCATATAAGAATTGTCAGGTTTTCGGATGTTGGTTGCACACCTTTTATAAAATCAACATCGAGGTTTAGATTCATATGATCTAACTTCTCTGTAATTTCTCGCTTCATAATAACTCCTAATTTCTTAGCGTCAATTACAAATCCTGTCTGTGGATCTGGAGTCCCTTTTACGGTTACTTCTAATCGGTAGTTGTGTCCATGCCAGTTCTTGTTGGCACATTTCCCGAAGAAAGCAAAGTTTTTTTCTTCACTCCACTCTTCAACCCACAGTTTGTGTGCTGCATTGAATCTCTCTACTCTAGTTACATAAACAATCGCCATGTATTTCTTACTTTTTTAATTATTATAACCTCTATTCATGAAGCTACATTTTGATGCAAAAATAAACAATAGAAATCACATCAAGGCTATTCATAGAGAAATCATGTGTTCGCATTTACATTCTTATGTTTTACCAATGGTTTGGACCACTATTATCCTTATTAATACATCCCCAAAAGCTGACAAGTCAGTTACTTTTATTCTTATTTAGATTTACTTAACGTATACTAACTACTAAGGTTTTTAAGAAAATATGGTTGGCTTACTTTCGCTGATCTCCTGAGATCAAATATAAATCTTTCATTCCGCTTCTACAATACGGCAATTCCTATAGGATTGAAAAAATGATTTGTTTGTTATGAGTAATATCTAAAGTGTCAATGATCTCAGAGAAATCACCATATTCTAGAAAAGACAATAAATCACTATTTTACCTCAGAGATATAACCGGTTGTATTTGTTGTTATTTTCAAAAATGAGTCGTCACAACCATATGAAACCTAGCTTTCTTTGTTCTAAAAGAGTTAAATTCCTATAGCAATGGGTTTTGACCCTTTAGAAGTAATATTACAATATGGTTTGAGCTCTGAAAGAGCAGCATTATATAAGTTGGCTCACAATATTTTATGAGATTAAAATTTGAAAATTTGATTATGCCACCCTTTCAAGGTTGTGTGTGTGTTTTTTTTTGTTTGTGTATTTGTGTGTGTGTGTTTGTGTTTTAATAAATACATTGGTTTGAAACCAGCCACTCCAGCAATAAAGTGGCTTGCACTCGCAACCACTTGAATTTCTTTTTACAAGACAAAAAATGTAGGCGATGCAGCGCATCGACGAGGCTTTTTAACACAGTATAAAGGAAAAACATCAAATAGAAGGTTACTTTATTATTGAATTATTCCTTGGTAATCTAGTTCCAATTGTTGCACCCACAAGCTATCCAAAATGACAAATCAAGTAATATCTAACTTTTTTCTTTCTCTATTCAGCTCATTATGTCCACCTTTGTCGTTTGTATTTAAATCAAGATTCAATTTCATGTATAGAAAGATATTATTTTTCATTCTACTTTTTTCTTCTGTATCTGTTTATTCACAAAGAACTGACAAGTCTGTTGAAGAAGAAAGCTTCTTTAATATGGGCATGAAAAATCTGAGTTTCGGATATGGGCTTGAGTTTCCGATTGGAGATCTAGCTGATAGGTATAGTGACAACTTCAAATTCACACTAGGTGCAGAACGAATCACAAAGAACAATTGGATATTCGGGATAGAGTTTGCATTTATGTTTGGAGATACGGTAAAAGAAGATCCTCTCGCTCAGCTCAGGCTCACTAATAATGAGCTCCTCGGAGCAGACAATGCCTATGCAGACGTATTCCAAAGAGGAAGAGGAGCATTTCTTGGTATTAACGTTGGTAAAATAATAACCTTCAATGAAAAATCTAGATCTGGATTAAGAGTGACTGGTGCTATAGGTATACTCGCTCATAAAATAAGGATTATCGATGAATCTAGATCACTTCCTCAGATCGAAGGAGACTACCTAAAAGGCTATGACAGACTTACACGAGGTATAGCATTAAGAGAATTTGTAGGATATCAACATATAAGTGAAGATAAGCGGATCAACTTTTATATTGGTTTAGAATTCACACAAGGGTTTACAAAACATGTAAGATCGATAGATTTTGACACTGGACTTGCGCCTGATCCATCTTCGAGGTTTGATGGATTAGTTAGTCTCAAAGCTGCATGGGTACTTCCATTCTTTGATGATTATGTAGATGAGCAAGTTTTCTATTAATCCCACAACATTAAGATGCTCAGCTTCCTATATTCTGTTTTAATTTTTAAATACAAGCTTGCTACTTGGCTCTTTTCTTTTGTGAATACTAAGGCCCGAAAGAGGATAAGAGGTCTAAATGTTCAACAATCAGATTTTGACAGGCAGTTCTCTATTATTTCAGATAACCGGATATTAATTCACTGTGCATCTCTTGGTGAATACGAGCAAGCTGCTCCAGTCGTCACATGGGTACTTGATAATACTGAACTTGATATTGTGATATCATTTTTCTCTCCTTCTGGTTATGAAAACTGTAACCTTATTAGTCCTCGATGTGTAAAATGCTACCTTCCTTTTGATTTACAATCAGACATGGGCTCATTTTTACGAAAGGTCGACCCAGCAAAAGTTATTATCACTAAAAATGAATGGTGGTGGAATATGCTTCATATTTTAAAGTCGAAGCAAATACCTACATTTCTGATCTCCAGCACAATCAGAAATAATCATTATTTCATAAAATATCCACTTCCCTTTTTCAGAGATGGATTGGCTGTGTTCTCTTCTACATTTGTATTAAATGAAGCATCAAAAGATACATTATCGTTGATGTACTCTGGACAAATTAATGTATCTGGTGATACTAGAAAAGATCAGGTCCTAGCGATTAAAGACAAGGTCACAGTTCCGAAAAGAATAGAACCTACCGTAATTTATGGGAGTGCTTGGCTAGATGATTTACCTATTATTAAAGAGATAATTATTGAATTACCAAACTACAATCACTTTATATATCCTCATGACCTAAACAAAGAAAACATTAGTGCCTTTTGTGATGAATTGGATTGTAATCGTCACGATTCCATATCGGACATTTCCGGTACATTTGTCATCAATAGTATGGGCCAGTTAAAGGAGGATTACGCCTTAGCACAAATAGCATACATTGGCGGAGGTTTTGGAGAAGGAATACATAATATTTTAGAAGCAGCAGTTTTTAACATTCCGACCCTATTCGGTCCGCGATTTCAAAAAAGTGAAGAAGCTAAAGAATTGATAGATTTGGAAGTTGCGTATTCAATAACAAAACCAACGCAACTAAAACCAATATTAAATAAGCTTGTCACAAATGAATATCAAGAAGAGATCAATCTTAAACTAAATGGCTATTTTTCCGCTTCGAAATCTGCCACTGAATCAATTTGTGCAGAGATTTTTAAAATAAACAGACTATAAAAAGTCAAATAGCCATTCATGTTAGAGCGTTTTTCAAAAGTATCAGACCTTAATATAATAGTCATAGGAGACATCATCCTTGACGAATATATTGATGGTACAATTACGAGAATGTCAGCAGAAGCTCCTATTCCGATAGTAGATAAGACTGGCTCAAATTATGTATTAGGAGGCAGTGCGAATGTAGCTACCAATCTTAAATCACTAGGCGCATCTCCTATTCTAATTGGTACTATTGGAGATGATGAATATGGCAAGAGTATCTCTCAAAAATTAGATAACAAGGGTATTTCTAGTCGGCACCTAATAAAAACCAATAAACCAACTACTCTAAAAACAAGAGTAACAGTAGATGGAAAACAGATATTCCGAATCGACAATGAAGACACCTCATTTATATCAGATGAAATAGAGCAGAGCATACTTAAGCAACTCAATTCCATTTTTGATAATCAATCCATAGACGGTATCATACTGCAAGATTACAATAAAGGCATCTTCACCGAATCTATGATAAGATCGGTTATCGAATTGGCTAAAACGCATAAAATCACAACATTCGTAGATCCTAAGTTTGATAATTACTGGAATTATAAAGAAGTAGATTATTTCAAACCAAATAAAAAGGAAATATATACTGCACTGAATGATGATTCAATATCTATTGAAGAAGCGATGAATCAAACAAGATCAAAGTTGAGTTGTGGTCAATTAGTCTGTACACTTGCACAAGACGGAATAGCATATTTATCAGAAGCCGAATTTATCCAAAACCCTACACAAAACATAGACGTAGTGGATGTTAGTGGTGCTGGAGACACCACAATGTCAATGATTGCTATAGCAGTATTATTAAATTATGATGCATCCGAAGTATTAGAATTAAGCAATGCAGCAGGCCGAGCTGCATGTTTAAAATATGGTGTTTCTACGATAACAATATCTGATCTTAAATTTTAATAATAACTCAAGCCTTCACTTTACTAATGTATCTACAAATCTAAAACCTTACAGACTACCCTATTATTAAAACTTTTAGCTTAATTTTGCACATATGTCAGCAACTTGGAAAGATAAAGGTCAAATATTGGTCTACAACGTATTCAACCCCCTTATACAGCTCCTTATCAAACTAGGGATTACACCTAACATGATAACCCTCTTAGGATTGATTATCAATGGAGTAGCCGCTGTTGTATTAATTAATGGAGCTGAAAATTCTGATAGAAGTGACCATGGCTGCTTAGCTTGGGCAGGTTTTGTCATTCTACTAGGAGGCCTGATGGATATGATTGATGGTCGATTAGCTAGAGTTACTAATTCATCTTCAGATTATGGTGCACTCTTCGACTCTGTGCTCGACAGGTATAGTGAGATGATCATGTTTCTAGGTATTTGCTACTATTTGATTTCGAATAATTATTTCTACAGTTCTCTTTTTGCATTTATAGCAATGATAGGAAGTGTGATGGTCAGTTATACCAGAGCAAGAGCGGAAGGTCTAGGAGTAAATGCTAGTGTCGGCCTAATGCAACGTCCCGAACGTGTTATTATAATAGGTGTATCAGCATGGGCTTGTGGATTATTTAGCAATAGTTTTGGTGGCGACTTTAAGATCGAAGCACACATGTTACCTATACCTCTCTTCGAAACTATTACTATATTTACCTTTCCAATATTCATACTTGCTATAATGGCGAACATTACGGCAATAAGACGGTTGTTATTTGCAAAAAATGCCATCGCTAATAAATAAAAAATATGTTTCTATTTCTAAATGATAAGCAAAACACTTACGATATCTTAGGCCACAAGGGTCTACCTGAACACTACCCTGTGCCAGATGTTAAAGATATGCTATTCTATATACAAAGGAATCAGAATGAAAATACGGTCGTTTATAAAATCAATAGAAATTGCAGCAATTATCTTAACAAAAGTAATCCGTTCTATGTATTTTGGAAGCAATACTATCAAGGTGGTAAGGATTCTGAAATAAATATTATTCAACAAAAGTTAGCTTACGGTGTTGAGCACGATATAATTAATTCGGATACGATAAGAATGAATATAATTTCCTATCCTGAATACAAAATCTACGTTAATAAAGATGAGGGAGATACCTATAAAGCCATCAGTAAGATTGATGGTGCATGGGCACAATTGTCAAACGTATATGTATTTGCAGAAGAAAGAGGAGCGTTCCCTGTCGTTAAATTTCTAGAATTATATGGTACAAGATTAGATGACGGGCTACCTTGTTATGAAAAAATAATTATCTAAGATTAAGATCCTTATTTATGGGTATTGAATTACGAGTGGGCAACAACCCTATCGACAATGTATTTTCTAAAATGACTCTATCGATAGCTGGATGGTTTATCGCTATTTATTTGCTATGGCACAATTTAATTATAGGATTTAGAGTTGATCATTTTAATTTTATATTGGTCTTAACTTTACTATATTTTGTGTCTGCTATTACTAGGAAGATAGTCATTAGTTTTATCTTCTTTTGGATCTTTTGGATTATTTATGATGCTATGCGGATATATCCCAACTTCAACTTTAATGATATTCATATCCTAGAACCATATACCCTAGAGAAAATTCTATTTGGTATACAGTCAGCAAATGGGGAATTGACTCCAAATGAGTATTTGGCTCTGAATACAGGCTCCTTTTCTGATATAGCTTCAGGTATATTCTACCTTACTTGGGTTCCATTGCCAATGATGTATTGCATTTATCTTTTCTTCTCAGACAAGCGAATGTTATTAATTTTCTCAGGCACTTTTTTATTGGCCAATTTTATAGGGTTCATCATCTACTACATTTACCCTGCTGCACCACCGTGGTATGTTGCAAACTTTGGATTCGATATAGACTTCAGTATTCCGGGTAATGCTGCTCAGCTACTGCGGTTTGATAGTATTATAGGGTATCCTTTATTTGAAAATATGTATAACAAGAATGCAAATGTATTTGCAGCTATCCCAAGTTTACATTCAGCTTATCCAGTTATATTATTATATTTTGCAAGTAAAAAAAGAAAATGGTGGTTGACTACAATCTGTATAATTGATGTAATAGGTATATGGTATGCTGCTGTCTATTCTATGCATCACTATATAATTGATGTGATTTTAGGTGCTTTTTGTGCAATTATTGCCATATTTGCCTTTGATCTCCTGTTAAAGAATAACCGGATTAGTAATTTCATAGATAAATATGTAACGTTAATATCATAAATTACTCTATAGTCTGGAATAGTGCAAAATTGCATTCTACTTTTTGAAAGAACAAGAATTTATAATACACAGAAACAATAATTAATGAGTATTCTTAAGAAAAAAATGGCTGCCTATGACACTCCTCAAAAGGTGGCAGCAATGGGACTATACCCTTTCTTCAGAACTATTGAGTCAGAACAAGACACTATAGTAAAAATTGGTGGTAAGGATGTATTAATGTTTGGAAGCAATAGCTATCTCGGATTGACTACACATCCAAAACTCAAAGAAGCTTCGAAAAAAGCGATTGACAAATATGGATCAGGATGTGCTGGATCAAGATTTCTCAATGGAACGCTGGATTTGCATCTAGAACTAGAGGAAAAACTTGCTAACTATATTGGAAAAGAGTCCGCTCTTGTATTCAGTACAGGATTTCAGGTAAACCTAGGTGTACTCTCGTCTATCCCAGGCCGACACGACTATATCATTATGGACGAACTCGATCATGCATGTATCATAGACGGGGCGAGATTATCATTTGCAAAAGTGCTAAAATACAAGCACAATGATATGGCATCTCTTGAGAAAATACTCTCAAAAACAGAACCAGAAAGTCTAAAAATAATAGCTGTAGATGGTGTATTTAGTATGGAAGGTGATGTAGCCAAGCTTCCAGAAATCAGTGCCTTAGCTAAAAAATATGCTGCAAGCATATATGTAGATGACGCTCACGGCTTAGGTGTAATGGGGCCTGGAGGTAAAGGAACCGCCGCTCACTTTGGTCTTACAGATGAAGTAGACTTAATAATGGGTACATTTAGTAAATCTCTGGCTTCTATTGGTGGATTCGTCGCAGCAGACGAAGTAACAATAAACTTCCTCAAACATAATGCAAGATCACTTATATTTTCTGCGAGTATAGCTCCAGCGAATGCCGCAAGTGTAATAGCCGCTTTAGATATAATGCAGCAAGAACCCGAAAGGATAGAAAAGCTGTGGAAGAATACCAGATTAGCAATGAAAGCGCTAAGACAAGCTGGTTTTGATATCGGACATACAGAAACTCCTATTATTCCAATTTACATTCGAGATGATTTCAAAACATTCAAACTAACAAAAATGCTATTGGAGGAAGGTATTTTCGTAAACCCCGTAATATCTCCTGCCGTTCCAAGTACATCTTCATTAATTAGATATTCACTGATGTCTACTCACTCTGAAGATCAAGTATTGGAATCGATCGAAAAGCTAACCAAAATAGCTAAGCAACTGGATATATTAGAATCCGTTAACAGTATAGCATGACTACCATAATCTCCAAGGTAACTAACAAGAAAGACAAAAAAGACTTTATAAATTTTCCGCATGACTTATATTCTGGTGACAACAATTATGTTCCAGAATTATACCTCAATATTTCAGAAATACTCAGCGAGAAGAAGAATCCTTTTTTTAAGCATTCTAACGCTGAACTATTTCTAGCAAAAGACGACCAAGGAAAAACAGTAGGAAGGATAGCTGCAATCCAAGACAACAACTATAATGAGCACCATGATAGTAACATTGGATTTTTCGGTTTCTTTGACGTAATCAATGATTATTCAGTGGCTAAGCAATTACTAGACACCGCTTACGATTGGGTAAAAGCTAATGGTGCTGTTCAGATTTTAGGACCTACAAATTTCACTACAAACGATACAGCGGGTGTATTGGTAGACGGATATGATTCTCCACCTACTGTTATGATGACTTATAATAAACCTTACTACTCACAACTTCTTGAACAATATGGTTTTAGTAAGGAAATGGATCTATTTGCATATCTTATACCCACTGATGAAGTCAATGAAAAATCTCTTAGATTAGCTACTATGCTTCAGGAGAGGCTCAAAAGAAAAGGCATAACAATAAGAACCTCTACTAAAAAGAGTAAGAAAAGTGACATCAAAAAGATAAAACCCGTTTATCTAGCCGCTTGGGAGAAGAATTGGGGATTTGTGCCACCAACTGATGCAGAGTTTGACCATCTTGCTGAAGGGCTTAATCTATTACTAGATTTAAGATATGTCTACTTAGCCGAGTTCGAAGGTCAATTAGTAGGGTTTGGAGTCGCCCTCCCTGATATCAATGAAATCACCAAAGACTTCAATAAAGGAAAACTTCTTCCATTCAATTTTATTAAGCTACTAACAAGGAAGTCAAAAGTTTCTCTTATTAGAATTATACTTCTTGGTGTTCTAAAAGAATATCGAAAACTAGGTATCGAAGCTATATTTTTCGCTAATTATATCAAAGCGGCAAAGGAAAACAACCTTAGAGCTGGAGAAGCATCTTGGATTCTAGAGAGCAATACGATGATGGTTCAAGCCGCGGAAAAACTCAATGGAAAAAGATACAAAACTTACAGAATATATAGTAAGGCTATTTAACTAACCTATTTGGATGCAAAAAATATTAATTACTGGTGCTAGTGGTTTTGTAGGTGGATTCCTTGTGGAGGATGCATTAAAAAGAGGATTAGAAGTATATGCAGCCATAAGGAAATCTTCCAATCTGCAGTATTTAAAGGATAATCGCATCCAATTTATTTACATAGATTTTGAAAATGAAGAATCTCTAAAGGAGATTTTCTTAATGCACAGATTTGAATATATAGTTCATAACGCAGGACTAACTAAAACACCTATAAAAGAACAATACTTCAAGGTAAATGCTACTTACTTAGAAAACATGGTAGAAGCTCTGATAGAAAGCGATACTTTACCATCTAAGTTTACATTTATAAGTAGTCTTGCATCATATGGTCCCGCAGAACATACAAAAACCGGACTGGTCACTGAAGAGTCAGAACCTCACCCGATAACTAATTATGGTAGAAGTAAATTAAAAGCAGAAAGATATCTCAAATCGAAAAGTGAAATAAATTACACTATTATCCGACCAACAGCTGTATATGGTCCAAGGGAAAAAGATCTCTTTACTGTATATGATCTTATCAATAAAGGGATAGAATTGACGGTCGGATTAAGTGATCAAAAGCTGACATTTATTTATGTTAAGGATTTAGTACGAGTAATTCTTGACTCAACATTAGACAGTAGAAAAAATGTTGCGTACTTTGTGTCGGATTTAGAAATTTATTCTTCTACACGCTACAATGAATTAATAAGAAAAGCTTTAGGGAGAAAAAGAAGTTTGAAATTAAGACTTCCAATTCCTTTAGTAAAGACTTTGGGATTCATAGCTGAAAAGGCTGGCAAACTAACAGGTAGCTACCCAGCACTTAACATAGAGAAAGTAAACGAATTAGAGGCTAAAAGTTGGAATTGTGATACAAGCAATCTTGTAACCGAATTAAACTTTAAGCCAAAATATAGATTAGAAGAAGGGCTACAAGAATCAATAGCCTGGTATAAAGAACATAATTGGTTAAAATAATTATATAATATGTCAAAAAAAGGAATAGCTAGCAAAGCAAGCGGAAAACTAGGAATCTTGTTGCCTGGTATGGGAGCTGTAGCGACTACATTTATTGCAGGAGTATATGCAGTAAATAAAGGACTCTCAAGCCCAATCGGATCATTGACTCAAATGGGAAGAATCAGAGTTGGAAAAAGAACAAAAGATGACCAACCCCTAATCAAAGACTTAGTCCCGGTACATAGCATCAAAAAAGTTGTTTTTGGAGGATGGGATGTATATGACGATAATGTATACGAAGCCGCAGTAAATGCAAAAGTCTTAGAGCCAACTTTGCTTAAAAAGTTAAAGCCACAACTTTCGAAAATCAAGCCTATGAAGGCTGTATTCGATAAGAAGTACGCTAATCGTCTTGAGGGAAAGCACATAAAAAAAGGTAAGACTAAAATGATTCTTGCTAAAGCTTTGATGAAAGACATCGAGAACTTTAAAAAAGACAACAACTGTGACAGATTAGTCATGGTGTGGTGTGGTAGTACAGAGATCTACATCGAAGAATCAGCTGTACATAAAAACATCAAGAGCTTCGAAAAGGGACTTGAGAATAATCATGATGATATACCACCAAGTATGATCTACGCTTATGCAGCGATCAAAATGGGTATTCCATATGCAAATGGCGCACCTAATTTATCTTGTGATGTACCTGCATTAATTCAACTGGCTAAAGAAACTCAGACTCCAATAATGGGGAAAGATTTCAAAACGGGTCAAACTTTGATGAAAACAATCTTAGCTCCTGGATTAAAAGCGAGAGCTCTTGGTATTGAAGGTTGGTTCTCAACTAACATCTTAGGAAATAGAGATGGAGAGGTTCTTGACGATCCAGCGAACTTCAAAACGAAGGAAGTATCAAAACTAGGTGTCTTGGAGCAAATCCTTGAACCTGAGAAGAATCCTGAGCTGTATGCTAATCTATATCATAAAGTAAGAATTAACTACTATCCACCAAGAGGTGATGCGAAGGAAGGTTGGGATAACATCGATATCAGAGGATGGTTGAACTACCCAATGCAGATTAAGATAGATTTCTTATGTAGAGATTCTATTCTTGCTGCACCGATCGTATTGGATCTTGCGTTATTCCTTGACCTTGCTAAGAGATCAGGAATGGGTGGTATCCAAGAATGGTTAGGATTCTACCTAAAGTCGCCACAAGCGCCTAAAGGAGTAAAACCTATCCACGATATATTCAAGCAACAGATCAAAATGGAAAATACACTTCGTCACATTGCTGGCGAGACTCTTCTTGATCATCTTGGATTAGACTATGACAATTAGGCCTTAAATTAGGACAATAAATAACACAAGGGGCGGGCATTCATGCCTGTCCCTTTTTTTTGTGAACGTAATTCATCAGAAATTAAAAACTCTCCACAAAATCCAAAGGATTCGGCGAAGGTGCCATTTATGATCTCGTTTTGGCGGTCACAAGCCACTTCGCTGATTTCGAGCACAGCTGATTTTGGTCTTTATGGGTTTCTTTTTTATTTATTGACAATAAATTATATTCTAGCTTCGGCCTTAGGAAATATTGCTGGAGCAATTGTGAGCTTTTATCTTGGTCGCAATTGGTCATTTAAGAGCCAAGATGGAAATGTAAGTAAACAGGCTATAAAATATGCATTTACGTCGTTGTCTAGCGCAGGAATTAATAGTACCGGCATATATCTATTGACAGAGAATACTACACTCCACCCTACTTACAGCAAAATAATTATTGCCTTATTTGTAGGAATCACTTTTAACTTCTTTATGTTTAGGTACTTTGTATTTAAGAAGTAGCGGATTATAAACTCCATGTCAGAAAAGAAAAAAATAGTATTTATCATCAACCCTTTTTCAGGGACATCCCCTAAGGTCTCGGCTCCGGAGCTTATCGCCAAGAGGATTGACTCTAGTAAGTATAATCATTCTATAGCTTTCACAGAATATGCTGGTCATGCTATTTCTTTATCCAAAGAAGCTGTAGAAAACGGTGCAGACATTGTAGTAGCAGTAGGTGGAGATGGAAGTGTAAATGAAGTAGCACAATCACTCGTAGGCACTAATGCTTGCCTTGGACTACTACCTGGTGGATCAGGCAATGGATTTGCTATGCACCTTGGATTAGGTAGAAACCAAGAGAAAGCTATAGAATACTTAAATACGGGCAAAGAAATATGGATAGATACTTGCAAAGTAAACGACAGGTTCTTCGCTAATGTGGCAGGTATAGGTTTTGATGCCAGGATTGCATTCATGACCAAGAAAAACAAAAAGAGAGGTTTTCTACCCTACTTCTCCACATCTATAAAAGAGAGCAACAAGTTCAAACCAGCATCCCTCAAAATAAAGCTAGACGACAGGCTCATTGAAGGCGAATACGCGGCAGCAGTAGTGGCAAATGCTTCTATGTATGGATATCACTTTACTATTGCTCCTGAGGCCTCTTTACAAGATGGCATAATGAATATCATGTTGATCAAAAAATCTCCATTGTACAAATACTTTCTTACCAGCTATAGATTTTTGAATCGTTCTTTGCACCTAAGTAAAATCACTGAAACTTACCAAGGTAAAGAATTGACTATTTCATTGAACGAGAAAGACTATCTACATGTCGATGGTGAAGGGTATGAGTCTGAACTAGAGTTAGTCTTTAAGATAAATCCAAAGTCGTTGAAGGTCATGGTTCCTGTTGTGCAAGAGGTCAATTGGCAATTATAAGGATTTAAGGAAAATCAACTGCGATCTTTTTACGATCCCTACAGGCTCGCTTATCTCTTATCGTTTCTCATTACTAAAATAGCATAAGCTCTTAGAGCTTTGCAACAATTTTTAGATACATACTTACTTAAAAAATGAAAATATAGTCGTTCCATAATTCCTTTCCTCTTGATATCTTGGATGATCCTTAAAATCATGATCAGGATTGTGCTCCATCACAAAAAGTCCATCCTCAGCAAGAAGATTGTGTTTGAATATTTCATCTGGAATCTCATCTAGAATTGGCAAAGGGTACGGAGGCCCTGCAAAAATGTAATCGTATTTAATCTGGACGCCTCTGATAAACTTAAAAACATCAGATTTCACTATCGTAATATTATCTTCTATACCTAAAACCTCTGCCGTTTTTTTCACAAAAGCTACACAACCACCAAACTTATCAACATAAGTAACATCCTCACAGCCGCGAGAAATAAACTCATAGCAATGATTCCCTGTACCTCCAAAAAGGTCAAGCATCTTAGTATCCTCGAAATATATTCTATTTTGAAGGATATTAAACAACCCCTCTTTAGAAAAGTCTGTAGTCGGTCGTGTTGGCCAGTTTTTAGCTGGTGGATTAAATCTTCTACCCTTAAATTTACCTCCGATTATGCGCATATAGATGTTGCAAATAGATCTAAATAATAATGTTGTTTGGCTTTATAGTTCAAGTCTTTGACGTCCAAGACTGATGATTGCATGAAATCAATATTTCTAATATAATCTTTTAACAGTTTATATATCGGAGATTCTATATCCAATTTACCTGCCAACTCTAACGGGGATGACTCAGGATTAAGTTTCATTTCTTTGTACACCAGCTTAATAAAATACAAATAATCATTCTCATGCACACAGTCAAACTGGTTATAAAACAAGAACTTTCTATCTTTTGCATACATCACATGCAACTTAGAGTCATCAACACAAGCGATTAACTTGCTTGCCGTATATGGATAATAATAATTTGCCAAGACCGTCGACAAGTGAAACTTTACATCTATTCGACCAAGCACCTCATTTAGAAATGTCGAGTGAGCCTTAGTAAATCCATAATCTACGACGACTTCTTGATCTGTCAATTTATCAGCATTAAAGTCTTTATTAGCGAATGCTGGAAAGAAGCGAGTTAAACTTCCCGAAGTTGATTTTTCATTGTGTAAATATGGCTTTCCAGAATAAGCAACTTTTACTGTAAGCCCAGCTGTAGAATAAATATCAAATTTAATCTTTTCAATGATCGATTCATCATCAAAAGAATCTAGTGAATAGTGATTACTCTCTAGCAACTGTCCATCTCCAGTGAATAGCCCATAAAAAAAACTGTCCGCCCCAATAACGGCAGACAGTATATCTGGTTTTAAACCAGTTCGATTTTTAAAAGAGATATCTATCATTATCTAGACCAGCTACCCGCAAGACTCGGCTTGTTCAAATCACCAAATTTAATTGTAACATTTGGATCGTACTTTGAATCGTATTTCGCAAATCTTGGATCTGCAAACTCTCCCATGAAGTTCTTCCATTTAGTACCAACTTCAGTTACCCATACATTAGTACTTTGATATTCCATTGTATCCGCAGTAATTTCGAAATCCAAATTACTTGCATAAGGAACTTTACTTAGTATCGATAAATCAATCCCTAAAGCTTTCATAGTATCTATAGCAGCAGAATAAGTCACAGTTTCTATGAATTTTTCAGTGTTTCCTGGATCTTCTGGATCCTCAGTCAATTTTGAAAAAGGAATACTATCATTAGTCATAGCATTTACCAAAATATCAAAAGTAGGAGCATATTCACCTTTCATTTTAAAGTATATCTCCTGAGTCGTCCTAATATTCTCCAAGCTCTGAACAACTTTTGCCTTTCTTCTTTCTTTCTCTTCTCCAAAAGCAATAGGTTCTTTGATTGAGCTATAAAGCATAAAAGCTAATAGTCCTACCAGTAGTATTAGAAAAATATTAATTATAACTCTCATGTTTTACGATTTGTATTTCTTTAAATTAAGTGTGTTTAAGATAAGATATTAATTTATTTTATATCCTTACGAACTCCAAAGAAAATAAAAAGATGAAGGAAAAAAAAATTTACTTGATATTATATTGCACTTCCTTTCAAATCAACGTTTTTAGAGCCAAAATGAAATTTATTTTTTTAGATAATTTGATATAGATTTATATTCTGATATAAGATGCACATCATTTCTTTTTTGGTGTGTACATTTGTCAAAACTTTTCAATTTTATGTCATTAATTCTTGCAATCGAATCTTCATGTGATGATACATCAGCAGCCGTCATTAAAGATGGTGCTGTTTTGAGTAATGTTACTGCGACTCAAACCATCCATGAAAAGTATGGAGGAGTTGTCCCTGAAGTAGCATCCAGAAAGCATCAAATCAATATTATCCCTGTTGTAAAAGCTGCCTTAGACAAAGCCAATGTAAATAAGACAGAATTGACTGCAATAGCCGTCACAAAAGGGCCAGGCCTCTTGGGCAGCCTCATAGTAGGTGTGTCTTTTGCAAAATCGCTTTCTCTTTCTTTAGGAATACCATTGATCAATGTGAACCACATGAAAGCTCATATTTTGGCCCACTTTGCTGAAGATCCAAAACCACCTTTTCCTTTTTTATGCCTAACAGTTAGTGGTGGTCATACTCAAATTGTAAAAGTTACTGCACCTTTAGAAATGGAGATCCTCGGAACCACCATAGATGATGCAGCTGGAGAAGCATTTGATAAAAGTGGAAAAATCATGGGTCTAAAATACCCAGCGGGTCCAGAAATAGATAAACTTGCACAAAATGGAAAACCTATCTTTAATTTTGCAGAACCTAAAGTAGACGGTCTCAATTTCAGCTTTAGTGGACTCAAAACGTCAATTCTATATTTTCTAAAAGCACAACTTAAAGAGAACCCTGACTTTATAGACGAAAATCTTAGTGATATTTGTGCTTCCGTTCAACATCAGATCGTATACATACTTATTAAAAAGCTGAAACAAGCTGCATCTGAAACAGGCATCAATCAAATAGCTATCGCTGGTGGTGTATCTGCAAATAGTAGCTTGAGAAAAGCACTCAAAGAAACGGGTGAAGAATTTGGATGGAAAACGTTTATTCCTGCATTCCAATACTGTACTGACAATGCTGGTATGATTGGAGTAGCGGCCGAATTTAGCTACCAAAAAAAAGACTTTTCTAATTTAAATATGATTCCGGAAGCTAGACTAAAAATATAAATGGTCATCACTTTTTCAAGTAATGACCATTTAGTATATCTATTTGATTTATGATTATATACTAATCCCTAGTGTTAAATTTACTACATGTGGCTTAGCTTTGAATCCTGCATCTCTAGTTCCGTAGTTAATATGTTGACCAACAGTTTTAAAGTTATTCTCATACCTTACATCAATATGGAATCTTCCAGCATCAAGCCCTACAGCTCCTGTAAATCCATATGTTATCGACCTATTATTGTCACTATATCCACTGATAAAGTCCAATGCAGGAGTATATCCCGCTAAAATGTGTGCTACTGGTCCTACACCAAATCTTATATTATTATGTGTAACTCCTGCCATCAACTGAAAATCGATAAAGTCATACTTTTCATATACCGTTTTAGTTCCTTGTCCGAATTGTACAAATGATCTAACTCTATATTCTTGTGTATAGTTAGAATAAGACAATTCAGCTCTGCCATATAAAAACCCAAACTTTTGCTGACCAAAAACACCATAAGATTTAACGATGTTAGACCCTTTGTAAGTTACTTCGTGATTTATATAGTCGAAGACCTCCCCAGAATATGTAGTTTCATTAGGTGCCAATGTAACACCAATAGATGTCTTGATACCCAAAGCTATTTGTGCATTTGATACAAGTGCAAAGCAGAAAATTGCAGCAAATGTGAATAATATTTTTTTCATAAATTAAAGTTAAAATGTTTTTGCAATAAGTTTTATTCAACCATAATGCAAATTTGAAAATATTTAGCTAATTACTCAAATCCTACACAACAGTTTGTTAAGTGTTTTACAAATTTAAACCCAATAAACTAAGTAGCCTACAAAATTATTGCACACTTCGATTAAAATAATAATTAGTTCACAACATATTATTCTGCACTTAACGTCCTTAAGCATTCGTCATTTATACGAATAACATCCATAAGAGTTACTCTCTAAATGAGAGGATCAAAATTATTAGTGTTATATTATTATACTATAGATAGATAATATGCTCGATTCGCTGCATTTTAACATTCGATTTAGTTCATTCATCTATTATTGATTTTATCTTATCGAAAAATGGAACCCATGTAATAGAAATAGGAGTTATATTGAATGCACAAAGTAAAATCTAAAAATTATGTCAGATAAAAAGATAAGTAACAAAACAGAAATGGCCAATAGTGTTATTCAAAACCACATGATTTGGTCTATGGGTGCAGGTTTTATTCCAGTACCTATTGCAGACTTATTCGCAGTAGCTGCTATCCAGCTGGATATGATAAGGCAGATGTGTAAGATCTATGATATCGATTTCAAAGAAACGGAAGGCAAAGCGGTTATAACTGCATTGACAGGTTCTGGATTCGCAAGACTTGGTGCAAGGGCAATAAAATTCATACCAGGAATCGGCAGTATTTTAGGTGGAGTTACTATGGCTGTCCTTTCTGGTGGGTCTACATATGCACTCGGAGAAGTATTCAAAAAGCACTTCGAAACTGGAGGTACTTTTTTAGATTTTGATCCATCAAGATTGAAGAAGTACTACAACGAAAAATTTGAAAAAGGAAAGGAAGTAGCATCTAATATCCAAAAGGATAAAAAACAACAAGATGAAGTAGTAAAAGTAAACGATAGTGTTACTCAATTGCAGAATCTTGCAAAAATGAAGGAAGACGGGATTTTAACAGATGAAGAATTTTCAACGTTGAAAAAGAAAATTATTAATATGGGTAATCCTGATGCAGAATAATTTAGCCTTTTATAATAATAATAATATGGTGACTTAATAACTCACTTCAAAGAAGAATAGCCTACCGAATAAATTCGATAGGCTATTCTTTTTGGGAACATGTCCAAAATTTAATTTTTTTAAATCTTATAAAGAGAAAAATTTTGCTCTAGCTCCACATTGTGCTATTCCATAAGCTCCTATCCCCCAGTTAAGTTCAAAAACTAAACCAGCGAATATTGGTGCTGACTTTTCATATCCATCAGCATAGATATTCGCATCGAATGGAAAAGGCTCAGAGGACCCCGCTTCTACATCTATAAGATCTGTAAATCCATACTCTAATCTTAAACCAATCTGGCCACTAAACGAACCATCTGAACCTATAACATTCACACCAAATCCAAGAACTCCTGATATTTGCCTTGAGTTGATGTTTGCCAATGGACTTACTGTACCATCCAATGATTCTGTTCTTTCTACACTTCTTAAAAATCCAATTTTAGGACCAATCTCGAAAAACCCAAGATTCTTCGCATTTCTAAAGAGTAGATATAAATCTAATGATTTCCAATCTACTTGAGGTGTGATATTATTTACATTTAATTCGTTGTTGTACTCAAACTTACTTCCACTGGAAGCATACATTAACTCAATGGCAAGTCCATTATAACCTCTATTGATACCCAATTTCCCCCCATAGGAAATAGCGTTACCAAAATTTATTTCATAATCAAGGTTAGAACTATTAATAGCTGCATTATTAAGCAAACTAGAGCTACCATACATTACTTTTAAAGCAGCATCAAACCAAGCAATTTCCTTTTGAGAATAACTCAAAGTTGAAATTGCTAATAAACAAAGGATCAGAAAATTTCTCATTTTATCTTATTAGTTAAGTAATTAAGTTGTTAATCAAGAACACAAGATATAAAGTTTTGAATCTAATATCACACCAAACAGACAACCAATTATATAAATATGCTGCTTAGTCTACATTCTTGCTAAAAAATGACACTCCTAAAAATATCCAACCCAGAATAAAAAACACCCCTCCAATCGGAGTGATTGGTCCTACCCATCTGTAATTCACCAAGCCGATCAAGTCTCTCGTTCCCAATAGATAAATGGAACCTGAGAATAAAATTATTCCTACGAAAAAACAGCAAAATGAACGCTTAGCCCATTTACTTGCAGTCTTTTCCATTGCAAACCAAGCAAATGTCATCGCAAAAAGGTGGTAAAAATGGTATGTAATCCCGATATTATACGTGGCCAATCTATCCGCAGGTAAAACTGCTTTCAAACTATGAGCACCAAAAGCTCCTAATATAACGGCCAATGCCCCCATAAACCCGAGCAACAACCCCAGTTTATTCAAAATATTTCTCTCCTTCATCCTTAAATTCGCATATAAAACTGCAATATCGTTATTTGGTCCAATTATATCTACTTAAAGAATAAAACAAGGTTATCTTTGATCCAAAATTGACTAAGACCGTTATATAGAAAATGTTACATTATAAAACATACGAGCATAGCACATCCAATGAATGGGTGACCTTTGTACATGGTGCAGGAGGTAGCTCGTCTATATGGTATAAGCAAGTAAAGGAATTTCAAAAATCATTTAATGTATTGCTTATTGACTTGAGAGGTCACGGTAATAGCAAAGGAATGGGATTAAAGAATATTTCTAAGTATACTTTTCGTAGCGTTTCTAATGATGTAATAGAAGTAATTGATCATCTAAAGATCAAATCTTCACATTTTGTAGGTATAAGTTTGGGCACAATTATCATCAGAGAATTAGCAGAGATAAGACCGAAAATAATCTCGTCTATGATCATGGGAGGTGCAATTCTAAAAATGAACATCAGGTCCCAACTATTAATGCGAGCAGGGTTTCTTCTCAGGTCATTGGTGCCGTATATATTGCTATACAAGCTGTTCGCTTTTGTAATAATGCCTAGAAAAAAGCACAAAGAATCTAGAAATCTATTTATACGAGAAGCAAAGAAGTTGTACCAAAAAGAATTTATTAAGTGGTTTGGATTGACGACCACAATAAATCCGATCCTAAGATTCTTTAGATCAAACGACCCTCTTATTCCAACCTTATATGTTATGGGGGAAGAGGACTATATGTTTCTGCCTTCAATACGTATGACGGTTTCTAAACATGATTCAGCTAACTTAGCAGTTATAGAAGATTGTGGTCATGTAGTGAATGTTGACAAGCCAACTATATTTAATAATATTGTTATTGATTGGATTAGGAAGAATTCTGTTATTGCATAAAAATTATTTTATACTTCAACTAAATAATAAATTGTGCAAACAAATTCAATCAGAATTTAGCCACCTTATTAGGGAGTCCCAAAATCACCTTTTCCTTTTCCTTGATGAAAAGAAAGAAAAATCAAGGTATTCAAGATCAATGACAGATGCTTTTCTTAAAAGGACTTGATCTCCTTCTAGCTCAAATAATAGTTCGTCACCAGTAGAAAGGTTTAGTGCATTCCTAATTCCTACGGTTATGGTTGTTTGGCCTTTTGATGTAACTTTATTTGTTTCCATTACTCCTTACTTCATAATACATTAAGAAAAGGGGCTTTGTCAACAAAATGCAATGCCTTCATCTAATTATAATATGTGGAGAACACAAAGAACTATTTGAAGCTGCATATACTAATCCCTTATCATCATCTGCGTTGTGGGCGGATTGAATAAGATATTTGTATCATCAAAATTATCACTTAAGATGACATTCCTAACCTTTAAAAACATCTTGATAAGTGAACAAAACTGATAGATGGCTATGTAGTTGGACGATTATTCAATGTATGATGATCTAACCATGTCACTGACCAAACCATTCAAATCGGCGATGCGGGTTCGACGTTGGGATCACAAATTCACAGGTCCAAAGTTCCGTCCTCGTTTCAGGAGCAGGAAACGCAAGTTCTCAAAACTAAAGCGTTAAATTCTGTCAATCACAACCAGTTGTTTTATTCCTATATTTAATAATGTGATAATGTATCTTATGTTAATTATCGGTAATTTCATTGCGCAGCATCTTGAATATCATTACGAATACCTTGTATAGATTAAGAAGTAAAGAAAACGAAGGTTTTTTGGACTATCTAAAAGTACTATTTTGGTATTATTTTTGTTCTAGAAACTGTTCTACAAGAAATGTTTATGTTTTTTTGGAATTTTTTATTCTTATTCTAGTCATTTCTGTGAGGAATTAATAGTTTGAACACAATAAAAAAATATTTTTAAGATTAAAGATATCTTATAAATAACCAAATACTAATCATTATGCATAAATCAAAAAAAATACTTTCTATCTCTTTATTTCTATTGTTAATATTAATAGGGTGTGAAAAAGATCAAACACCTAATTTAGTAACCGACAATTCAGAAATATCAGTAAGGTCAAAAACGAACTCTGACACATCAAGAGAAAGCACTAATTTTTTTGATCTTAATTATACCAATGATAACTTAGTTTTAGCACCACCAGACAATGGATATTATCAAGTTGTCGTAGAAGCGATGAGTTTTATTGAAGGCGAATTTTTAAGAAGTAATCTTTATCAAGATATGGAGAGAAATAGCATATATCCTTGTTGGGTTTGTGCTGAATCTGAGTACATAGGTTTTCACAACTATTACGTACCATTCTACTCATTAGATACCAAAATTTTAGATGGTCTATTGGTAGTTCAAAAGAAAGATGAAGAATTTAGTCTTGTCTATATTACTAAAATAATGGTAAATCAAATACACTCTCGGTTTCCCAATGATAATTCTCAATATTGGTCTGGAATTATGGAGCATTTTACTGGCGGGATTATTGGTAAATCAAAAAAACCAAAATTTAATTCTAGAACAGAAATTTGTAAGGGTACTGGCGTCGGGTGCAGATGCAGCATATCTTTTATTAACTGTGGTGACGAAGTACTTGAATATGGTGCTGGAAGTAATTGGGACTGTTCAGGCTCATGTAATGGAGAAGGCGATGGAGGTGATGAAGGAGGAGGAGATGAAGGAGGAGGAGATTATGATGAGGGAGGACCTGAGACGGTGGCGGATATCCATGCATGGACTGAGACTTATCCAGGTGGTGGTCCCCTAGGAACAATAGATTATTTAATTCTTTGGTACGAACACTGTGGATCATTTGAGGGTTCGTTGGATTACGAAGAAACGGATGATGGCGAATTCGTAATAGATGAAGCCACTGGAACAATTGCAATAATGAATCCTAGAGCATTATATCTTCAACAAATTCAAAGCTTTATAAACCTATACAATATACCTGTTAGTGATCCGCAAGAAATAGCAGATATGGCGGGAGAAGTGTGTGCAGTTTCTACTTTATTAGATGTATTTGAATGTCTAAAATGTCAATATATAACTCCTCTAGGATTAAGTGGAGAAGCGAATTGGTATTTGAATGAAAATTTTGAAATTGTTGGTGGGTGCAATGGAGATTTAAGCTGTATAAAATCTGAACTAGTTGCAAATAGTGATTGTGCAGACGAGTTAACTAGCTTTATATCCCAATATGAGCTTAACTTAACATTAAATGAGATGTTTTTAATTATTGAAGGAACAGGAGGTTTGTCGGGAAACTGTAGCTTTAGTTTTGAAAGCGATGCATGGGAGATCATTGAATCTTTTTTAGACTTTGATGCTGAAGAAACTGATGAAGAATTTGATCCTGACTGGTGGCCTGATTGTGAATCTTGGGAATATACAGAAGTAGCTGGAGGATTATATCAATCTTGTGCAGTGCTCGGTTTGCATATTGATGTTGGAAGAACGTTTATTGATTCCAACGGGA
Source organism: Halioglobus sp. (assembly GCA_047628935.1). Classification (GTDB taxonomy): domain Bacteria; phylum Bacteroidota; class Bacteroidia; order Chitinophagales; family Saprospiraceae; genus CAJXUU01. The sequence continues at coordinate 25,547 of JBLHWH010000066.1, forward strand.
ATCCACATACATGGAATAGAAGTTGTACATATGGAACTATATACTTTGAGTTTCCAAAAGTGAGAGTTGGTGGATTCGAAATAAGCCCAGGTATAGCGGCATTAAGAACTGCACAAATGTGGCATGAAGCTGAAGATCTAATGGAATTGAAATTTCAATATAGAGAAACTGTTCCTAGCTCTATTGAGGTTCAGTTAGAGTTTAATAAACAACTAAAGTTATTACTTCATGGACACGGTGCAAGAGCTAGCAGAAATCCGTACTATGGTTACGTTCCAATTAATCCTGCATCATATGCCAATTTAAACTATGGTTTTTGTTACTAAAATATCTGACTTTAAATTAATAGCAATAATTTTAAATCAAATTATTGCCACTAACCCATTTCAGAATGGATCAGTAGATTATATTAATGAAATATTTTGCTCCTTAAGCTTGAAGCAAGAAACCTTTCTTTATTATGAAGATGAAAATTTTGATAATAATAATCTATGTATTTTACATTCATATAATGACAGATTATTTTCGGCTACTGTTAAATCGGTTGATGTGAATTTTGATTATGTTGCGGTTGAGGATATAATTAAAGGAATAAAGATAACTAGAATAAGCGTAGAGGATCGGTCACCATTTATAACAGGTAAATACTATATTTCTTTTGGCAATACTAATTATTATTGTTTTGTCTATTTTAATGAAATTGAAACAAAAATAAGTTTTAAGTTAGATGTTCCTGATGAAGAAAAAAAGCATGCTAAAATAATTAGTGAAAATATAGAATATGTAGGTTCGTTTGATGAAGTATTGTTGAACAATAAGACGACAAAGATAAAAGGAGATTTATATTCTCATTTTAAAAGTGTGGGTAAAAAATATTTATACTATAATGAAGATTTTTACAGTAAAAACACAATAAAAGAAGATTTATATATTTTTCAATCTGATACAGATATTAAAGCTGACTTTGTCGATATTTTTGAAAATCAGTATTTAGCATTTATACCAAAAAGAATATTTGAAAAGTTGAAATCAGGATTAGATAAAAATCAAAAAGTTAAATTAACATCAAATTTATATGATGATGATGGTTTGCCAATCTTAGAAATTAAAACAATAGTTAAGATAGAATAATAATTAGATAAGAGAGTGAAGCGAAATCTTCACTCTCTTTTTAGTTAAGTATGCCTAACAAACGGTCATTTTCTTTACCTTTTTCTCATGTCCATGAATCCACTGTAAATAGGCTCTTGCAATAGTAAGAGAACTCAGTAATGTTATCTAAGTAAAGTATACCTGAGTTTCTTAACTGATTGAGGTTATCAAATGATTATAGGCTACGCTCGTGTTTCTACATTAGAACAGAATCCGGATTTGCAGATCGATGCGTTAAAAAATGCAGGGGCGGAAAAGATATTTATTGACACAATCAGCGGCTCGACAAAAGAGCGTCCTGAATTGGATAAAATGATTGCAATATTACGACCGGGAGATATTGTTTTGGTGTGGAGTGTTCCACCCAGTTCTTTACGATTTTTGAATTACTATTTCCCTAAATTCTAAAAACTCAGCGCAGGATTTGATTATTTTATTTTGATTGTTGGTATGCTATAATTTTCACATTTTATTTTGATTGAAGAACTTCAAACAGTTTAGACTTTTTAACGGGAAATAGCAACACAAAAACCTAAACTGACTAAGGCTAAAAGTATAAACTATGTTCAGTTAGAATTTCACTAATAAAATGAATTGGACTTAAAATTATAAATATTGCCCAAGCTTTCCTTGTAGATCTGCAGCGCTCTTTTTCACTTCTACATCAAAGTCCTCAGAATCACCGCCTGCATAGATAATACCTCTTGATGAATTAATAAGCAATCCACAGTCTTCATTTATACCATTAGTAACAACTCCATGAAGGTCTCCTCCTTGTGCTCCAATACCTGGAACTAAAAAGAAATGCTCTTTCGCCATGTCTCTCACTTCTGCAAATGACTCAGGATGAGTAGCGCCAATCACATACATGAGGTTTTCTGGACTACCCCACTCTTGCGATTTTCTGATTACTGATTCGTACAATGGAGTACCACTAGATTCTATTCTTTGAAAATCATTGCTGCCTTTATTAGAGGTCAATCCAAGAAGGATCACCCACTTATCTTCGAATTCTAAAAAAGGTGACACTGAATCTACACCCATATAAGGCGCGACAGTCACCGCATCAAAATCGAAGTATTCAAAAAATGTTTTAGCATACATTTTTGATGTATTTCCTATATCTCCCCTTTTAGCATCCGCTATGGTGAAAATATTATCAGGAATATAATTGATCGTTTTTTCTAATGACTCCCAGCCTTTCGGACCAAGTGATTCGTAGAATGCTATGTTCGGTTTGTATGCAACGCACAAGTCCTTAGTCGCATCTATTACTCTCTTATTAAATTCGAAAATAGGATCGTCAAAATCTTTGAGAAAGGTTGGAATCTTAGATGGATCAGTGTCCAATCCAACACATAAAAAAGATTTTTTTTGATTTATTTGGTGTATAAGCTCACTCCTGTTCATAGAAATATAAGTTCTGTGAATGCAATATTTAATAGTAGAGATTGATTTTTGAAGTGGGTGGTTTAATTCAATCCATTAATAGCCTCGATCGACTTTATCTCTGGAATCTTAGATTTTAGTGTCTGCTCTACCCCGGCTTTCATAGTCATAGCTGACATAGAACAAAATTCACAATTACCTAACCACTTGACCTTCACCGTCATGTCATCCGTAATTTCCACTACTTCTATATTACCCCCGTCCACCATCAAGTGCGGTCTAATAGATTCTAACGCAGCGTCTACTCTATCTATTAATGCTTGTTGTTCTGTGCTTGACATATCCACAAAATTAATATATTAATTAGCTTAATCTATATAAATCATATATCTTTTGACTGCAAGCTTTTACTTTAGCAGCATGAAGACTATTAGAGAAACCGAGAATCTTCCATTAAGATTCACTAATTTACCATTTTCACAATAGTAGTTGGTCCTAAAACTTCATTTCGAAGTTGCACTTGCCTTATGGTATTGAGTGCAAGATCTTCGAACATCTGCTTTAGTGGATTTCCTTCTTGTACAGATACTGGCTGCCCCGAATCGCCTCCTTCCCTAATTCCTTGAACCAATGGGATTTGACCCAAAAGAACTGATTTTGAAAGTTTTGCTAATTTCTTGCCACCACCTTCTCCAAAAATTAGATACTTATTATCGGGTAATTCTTTTGGCGTAAACCAAGACATATTTTCTACTATTCCTATTATCGGTACTTTCACATGATCGATCAAGAACATATTGATGGCTTTCACTGCATCTACTACCGCTACTTCTTGTGGTGTAGTGACTATGATCGCTCCCGTTATAGGTACCGTCTGTACTAATGTAAGCTGTATATCACCCGTCCCTGGTGGTAGATCTATAATAAGATAATCCAAATCTGGCCAAATACAATCATTGATAAATTGTTTGATTATACCTCCAAGTCTAGGCCCCCTAAGCACAACCGCTTGTTCAGGTTCTACTATGAATCCTACTGACATGACTTTTACGCCATGTGCTTCAAGGGGCAATATCTTATGTTTACCGTACAACATTTCTATTTTTGGTCTTTGCCCTTGAAGTCCCATCATAGTTGGGATACTTGGTCCATAAAGATCTGCATCGATAAGTCCAACTTTTGCTCCTTTGTTTGCGAGAGATATGGCTAGATTCACAGAAACGGTAGACTTCCCTACTCCACCTTTTCCAGATGCTACGGCAATAATATTTTTTACTTGAGGAAGTGCTCTAGTTTTTGTAGCACCAGCTGGCCCATCACTCTTCATATGTATATGCACCTGTGCTTCAGGATATACAGTTTGAATAGCATGCATGCAAGCAAAATTAAGGGTTTGCTTTACTTGACTATCCGTAGAAGTAAGATTTATGGCAAATGAAACATTGTTTCCATCTACTTTGAAGTCCTCTATCATTTTTACGGTGACAATATCTTGACCTGTATTCGGATCTTTAACTGTACGTAATGCTTCTAAGATTTTGTTGTTATCTAAACTCATAATTAGAATTAAGCTGCGAAATTAATCGATATTCTAGTTAAAACACAATTGCGGGAAGATGGTTTTTAGTTTTACTGTTACTTCTTCACTAACTCGCGAATCTTAATACCGAACCCAGCGAAAATCAATGTCATAATAGGACTTAACCAATTGAAAATAGCATAAACAAAATACTCTCCTACTCCGACTCCCAAAACTCCAGCTTGGTATGCGCCACAAGTATTCCATGGAATCAACACTGATGTAACGGTTCCAGAATCTTCTAATGTTCTACTTAAGTTCTCAGGTGCAAGTCCTCTGTCTTCATATGCTTGTTTGAACATCTTACCTGGAATCACGATAGCAAGATATTGATCACTTGCAACTACATTCAAACCAATACAACTTAATACGGTACTCGAAAACAAACCAAATGTTGACTTTGCAACGGACAATAATGCTGTTGTTATTCTAGATAATGCTCCAATCCCATCCATAACTCCACCAAAAACCATAGCGCAGATGATAAGTAAAATTGTCCAAAGCATACCCATAATACCGCCTGCAGTGAATAGATCGTTAAGCGTAGCATTATCAGTTTGGATGGCTACATCTGTAATGATGGCGGTAAATA
>JBLHWH010000067.1:0-29781 GCA_047628935.1 Halioglobus sp.
TGCTTTTTTGAGTTTTCCATCTTTCCATACAATAATAAACTCCCAACTTTTGCTTTTGATTTGCGTCATTACAGGCTCGCAAGCAAACAAACCATCCAAGAGAATACAAACCGGTAATTTAGGAAAGTCTCTTTTAAGATTTTCCAATAGTCTTTTCAATGCTTTTTGTTCACAATCCTGCTTAAGGTGGCCATCTTCATTTTCTAACCATTCTGTAGCTATCCACAGAATGAATCCATTCGAACAAACAAGTTTGGCTTCTAATACATTTTGATACCAACGTTTCTTTCCATTCTTACTAGTGCACTAAGTATTAAGTAAACTACCACATAGAGGCAGGAGTTTTTTGCTTAGATGAGGCGAAGGTTCAGGACTTTAGCCGCAGCTAAAGGAGTGGTTCTTCAACGATATATACACAAAAAAGAACTAGTATATGGGGTGGGATATTTAGTTCTTAGTGCACTAGGGTTCACAAATTATCACTGACAATCTGTAATATCTCTTCTCCATACTGTTTAAGCTTCACGTCTCCAATTCCGTTTATCTGAAGAAGTTCCATGTTATTTTTAGGTTTTACACTAGAGATTTCTTCCAGCACACTGTTTTTAAATATGACATAAGGCGGTACACTTTTTTCTCGTGCCAATTCCAGCCTCCATGCTTTCAATCTACCAAAAAGCGAATCATCTACTACAACACTTACTGCTTGTTTCTTTTTTACTTTTATTTTCTTTTCGCTCGGAACAAAATCTGCAAGCTTAATCTTTTTCTCTCCTTTAAGTACTGGTGCAGATAACGGCGTCCATATTAAGCTAGATCCTTTTGAATAATTTATACCGACTATCCCTTTATTGATCATTTGGATGATATAATTCTTCCACGTCAACCGATCAATGTCTCTTCCCGCTCCAAATGTCTTGATCTGATCCAAGCCCTTATTCCTTATTTCTGCTTTATATGATCCTCGCAATACGTCTATTATCAATTCCAGTCCGATCGATTGATTACATCTGTATATAGCAGAAAGTACTTTTTGAGCATTGATTGAACCATCTTTTTTAAGAGGAGGATTGATACAGTTGTCGCAGTGTCCGCAGTTTTCTGTTCTATATTCTCCAAAGTAAGACAAGATTCCATTTGTTCGACAATCCGTTGTAGAAGCAAATTCCCACATTCGTTCTAGTTTTTCATATTGTACTCTTTTGAATTCCTGTTTGCCTTCGCTCCCATCCACAAATCGCTTAAGCATCAAAAAATCTCCCCAACTGGCAAACATGTGCGCAACTGATTCTTCTCCATCTCTACCCGCTCTACCAATCTCTTGATAGTACGCTTCCATATTCTTTGGCATACTATAATGGATTACAAAACGGATATTAGGCTTGTCAATTCCCATTCCAAAGGCCACTGTCGCACAAATAATTTTTATATCATCATTTTGAAATTCTCTTTGAACTCGATACCTGTCTTCAGCTTGCATACCAGCATGATAGTGCTTAGCATTTAGTCCCATCATATTGAGCTTAGAAGCTACTTTTTCAGTGTCTTTTCTGCTCAGGCAATAAATAATCCCTGAATCCTCGGTATGTTCTCTTAATATATGAGCGATCTTATCTAACCTTTTTTGCGCCGGATGAGAATGAGTAGTGATGTTTTTCCGCTCAAACGAACTTAAAAATTTTCTTGGCTCACGTAATTCTAACTGTTTACTGATGTCGTCCTGCGTAGCTGGGTCTGCAGTCGCAGTCAGTGCGATAAATGCAGATTTCGGAAAGATTTTTCTCAGTTTAGCCAATTGGGTATAATCTGGTCGGAAATCATTTCCCCATACCGATACACAGTGCGCTTCATCTATCGCTATCAATCCAATATTAAGCGTGCTGAGATATCTTTGTGTCATCTCACTGTTTATCTTTTCTGGCGAAAGATAGAGAATCTTGGTTTCACCACTATTTAGCTTCCGTTCTATTTCTTGAATTTGATCATGCGGAACATTACTATGAATGGTAGCTGCTTCCACTCCCACTTCCTGTAGATTAATAACTTGATCATTCATAAGAGCAATCAAAGGAGACACCACTATCGTTATACCCTCCGCCGCTAATGCCGGGATCTGATAACAAATAGACTTTCCGCCACCGGTCGGCATGATGACCAAGGCGTCTTTACCATCCATCACGTGATTGATGATTTCTTCTTGCGGCTCTCTGAATTTATCGTAACCGAATGTTGATTTTAGTATTTGGTGTATCGTTGGCTTCATTTTTTAGTTTTTGGTACGCCTATTCTGAAAAAACGTTGCCCTTTGCAAGACTTTCAAAATGTGCTATTAAAGTTTCAACTTTCTACTTGATTGCAAATAAACTTATTTCGAATGATAAGAAGTGTGATCTCCCTTTATAATATGGCACAAATCTATATTGTTATTTTCCTATTAGTAGTTAATTACTCGTGTATATACGGTTATATGCGGATATATGCGGATATATATGGTTATTTAGCAGCCTTAATTTAGCAATATTGGGCCATTACAATTAGCCTTCATTGTCCGTAGTTATTGACCGATACTTGTTAATGGCGGCTTTCATTGGCGCCTCGTCATTTCATACAGACCAAAAAAGTCCCACATAGTGGTGCTACTACTCTATTTCAACTTTGCTCCGCAAAGTTATGTTTACATTAGTATAAAGGCCAAAATTAATACATACTGGTCCTTTTTACTTTATAAGGTTGGCCATTTAAGACTCGAATATCGTTGCAACATGAGTTCAAATATTGACTCTGTAATTATTATTTACCTGCCCATGCACCTAATTATCACCTTTCCTTCTGGAGGAATAGGCCGGGATTGGGTTCGCCACATAGCGTGTTCAACTCATTCTCCAGTCTTTCTCGATAGTGTCTTCAACATGAAATCCATAGTGCTGAGCGATTAGTAACATATTCGCTATACTTGAAAAAGAAAGATATTACGATAGTGGTTTGCATTTACAAAAGTTTCTTCCAATATAAGTCTTGTCTGTTTTTTTAAAAAATACACCTTGACATTATAATGAACAATTATTCCAAATTTACAAATCCTGAAAATTCTATTGATAACCAAGGTTTTGAGATCTAAATGGGTAAGCCTATTACTTTAATATAAATACAATAAGGTGTCTTATCATACTCATATTGATCTACTGAGTCACATTCCAGAAACAAATAATCACTTCAAGATAACGACCATCTAGTAATTGAATTATATTTGTGGCTTCATACAAGACGAAATGAAAAAGACAATAAAGTACGATACTAGTAATATTAGTGAAAAGAAGCAAATACAACTATACAAAGCACTTCTAAAACCCCGGTTGATAGAAGAAAAAATGTTGATCTTGCTAAGACAAGGGAAAATTTCTAAGTGGTTTTCTGGAATAGGCCAAGAGGCAATATCTGTAGGTTGCACTATGGCGCTAGACTCCGACGAGAAGATATTTCCTATGCATAGAAACTTAGGTGTTTTTACGACTAGAGAGGTGCCTCTCAAACGCCTTTTTTGCCAGTGGCAAGGAAAGGTGGCTGGTTTTACCAAAGGTCGTGATCGTTCATTTCACTTCGGAGCTTCGGATTATAATATTGTAGGAATGATCTCACATCTCGGACCACAGCTTTCTCTTGCCGGCGGTGTAGCTCTTTCTCATAAGTTGAACAAAAGGAAAAAGATTTCTCTAGCATTCACTGGTGAAGGGGGTACAAGTCAAGGGGAGTTCCATGAAGCCCTCAATACTGCTGCCGTTTGGAAACTACCAGTGATATTCTGCATTGAAAATAACGGATATGGTCTATCTACCCCTACCAGTGAGCAATATGCTTGCAAAGATTTGGCAGATAAGGCAATCGGATATGGTATGAAAACCGAAATTGTAGACGGGAATAATGTAATAGAGGTTTATGAAACAATAGATCGTATTGCTAAAAAGATACGAAAGAGTCCAGAACCATACCTGATAGAATTCAAGACCTTCAGAATGAGAGGACATGAGGAAGCTTCAGGTACTAAGTATGTCCCAAAAGAGCTCATGGACACTTGGGCAAAGAAAGACCCACTGAAGAATTTTGAGAATCACTTAATCAAAAATGCAGTGATATCAAAAGAGGAAGTAGACCTATGGTCAGTAGAAATCAAAACAGAAATCAATACCGGTCTTGAAGAATCATATGCAGAACCTGCTGTGTCCTCTACCGAAACTGGTGAATTAGCAGATGTATATGCACCTCACTCACATGACGATACCGCTCCATCTTCTGAAGTCACGGAAATGAGATTCATAGATGCTATTACCGCAGGACTTCGCGAAAGCATGAAAAAACACGATAATCTTGTGCTGATGGGTCAAGATATTGCTGATTATGGTGGTGTATTCAAAGTAACAGACGGGTTTACAGAAGAATTTGGTAAAGGTCGTGTGCGAAACACTCCTTTGTGCGAAAGTGCTATCGTAGGAGCCGCACTAGGTCTTACGCTCGAGGGAGATAAAGCCATGATGGAGATGCAGTTCGCAGATTTTGTGACTTGTGGATTCAATCAAATCGTGAACAATCTTGCTAAAAGCCACTATAGGTGGCAACATAAAGCTGATGTAGTAGTACGTATGCCAACAGGTGGTGGCATGGGCGCTGGTCCGTTTCACTCGCAAAGTAATGAAGCTTGGTTTACTAAGACTCCTGGGCTGAAGGTGGTCTATCCATCTACTCCTGCACAAGCCAAAGGTTTATTGATTGCTGCTATAGCTGATCCGAACCCTGTAATGTTTTTTGAACACAAGGGAATGTACAGAAGTATTACAGAAGATGTTCCTGATGGCTACTACGAATTAGAAATCGGAAAAGCTAGAACTGTTGCTGAAGGTGACGAAGTGACAATTATCACATATGGAATGGGCGTGCATTGGTCGACTGCATTAACGGAGAAAATTAACCTTTCTGCTGATATTATTGATCTTGTCAGTCTAGCGCCTATAGATTATGCCGCTATCGATGTTTCTGTGAAAAAGACCAACCGTGTAATCATCCTTCATGAGGATACTCTGTTTGGTGGTATTGGTGGCGATATCAGTGCCTATATTTCTGAGCATTTATTTGAGCATTTGGATGCTCCTGTGAAACGAGTGGCTTCTTTGGATACTCCGATTCCGTTTGATAAAGGGTTGGAACAGATATTTTTGCCGAAGGATAGATTGAGGGTTGCGATAGAGGAATTGTTGCGTTATTAGACTGGTCGTCGTTTCGAGGTTAGACTTTTCGTCGATTGGCTTTTCTATTTATGGAACACGGTTGATGAAAGAGTAGCTTGCATTTGCAAATGCTCGTAGGGTTTAACGAATTAGAACTGATTTTTTATGCCGATTGACTATTAGAGATTCAACTTCTTAGAGTTAATGGAACACCGATTTGAACGTGCCCGAGCCATGATATGATAGTCGATTTTTGTAACATCGATTCAATATGATTATCTAAGAATACGTAACGCTTACTAGATGTCTGATACTTTTTCTTGATAAAAAGTATCCAAAAAAACTCCCGCTGGCTATCGGAATAATTTAAAGGAAATTTTTACTTCGTTTAAGATCGAATTAAAACCATATGCTCAATTGCTCCATGCTTATTCTTTAAGTATTGGGTGGGTACAATTGATTTGTTGTTTTTTGTTATTCTTATTGTATCTGATTCATTTAGACCTTACTTCTCAAAGACGCAATTCTCGCAATTTAGCTTATTAACTCTTGAAAATTAAGGGTGTGGTCAAGGGCAACTACTGTTGCTTTACTTACATCTATAAAATAGACAATACCCATAATACGATAGTCTATGTTTGTAACATCGATTCAATACGATAATCTAAAATAAAGTTATGCTTGACTAGATCAATAGCCTAATCTCACGATGAGAATAATCTTTTGTTTTTCATATTTACTATTGTCACTCGCCGCGACTGGCGTTCATTTCTTTCTTGAAAAAGAAACGAACCAAAGAATTCAAGACTTTAATGGCTTCTTAACGCCTTTTGAAACTTCAATTGATTAACCTCTAAAAACTCGCTTGAAAGCTCATACCCTGTAGAGGTCTTAACATCAATTAAAATTCCAAAAACCTAAAGTCATTAAGGTCGTCAAAAAATAAACAGTGCCCTTTTTCACAACGTGCCAGAACCATGATATGATAGTCGATGTTTGTAACATCGAATCTATAGAATTATGTAAGAATACAGCTAACTGGCTGTCCAAATGTCGAATATCGAAACATCGATCAGTCTAGCCCCTAAACCTCAAACCTCAATAAAAAGTCCCTCACATCTTGATCAAATTGCTCATTCTCACTGTCGTGAAACTGGACTTGAGTAGGCAACACAAAGATCGGAATATTCAATTCGGTCAGCTTCTTACGATGGATGTCTAACCGCATGGCATCTTTTTCTGTCGTAAGAATCAACTTTCGTTTTGATTCTCTATTTGTAAATACGGTATTGATATATTCGATGTCCAATTCTGAAAATAGATGGTGATCCTCATAATTCATGTGGTGGACATCCTCGACTTCACTGTATAAATAATCGAGCAAGTATTTCGTATTTGCAATAGCACTTATGAGAATGACATCTAATTCTGGGTCTAGTTTTATCCTTTGTTTGCTATTGTAGAAATTATACGGGTAACCATATTCGTAATAAGAAAAGTAGATTTTTTGGTTCTCTGTAGGGTTTATTTCTTGGACTAATTTTGACTTCTCAGCAAAATCTAAGACAGGTGGACACTTGGTCACTATAATAATATCTGCTCTTTTATACGAAGATCTCCACTCTCTCAATCTACCAGACGGAAGGAGATAATCTTTGGTAAATGGATCGTCCCATGTGGTCAATAAAATATTTAACCCTGGAGTAATAGCTCTATGTTGGAACGCGTCATCCAATAATATTGCCTGCATATCCGGGTACTTACCCACCATCTGTGGTATTGCCAATGATCGGCTCTCTCCCACAGCTACTACGATATCTTTATGTTTACGAGCGTACATAAGTGGTTCGTCCCCTGTTGCCAGCACATTGTCAGATGCTTTTACGAATCGGAAGCCTTTTGTTTTTCTTTTATAACCTCGACTGAGCGTAGCTACATTGAGATATGGTGATAGTAACCGAATGAGATACTCAATGTGAGGTGTCTTACCCGCTCCACCGATAGATATGTTACCCACTGATATGACTGGAAGGCTAAATTTCGTGCTCTTTACCAACTCTGACTCGTATAGTGCATTACGAATCCCAATCATCAATCCGTAGATTAGTGAAAAGGGCGCCATCAAAATCTTTCCTAGCCATTTTTGTATCATAGGTCAAATAAACCAATTTAGATATGCTAAGTTCTAAGTTTTATTCGAATTGTGTAATTGTTAACGATTAAGTGTGGTCTAAATTCATAATATGATTTCTAATCTACAATAATATGTCTTACCCTGTAGGTCTTATTACCCGTACTTATTTTTAACACGTATACACCACTCTTAAGATTAACACCTTTGTTAGTAACCACTTCTTGCTTCTTTATCAAACCTCCATTCATGTCATATACGGATATTGACTCTATTTGTTCCTCTCCTATATCAAAAGTAACCGACTGGCCTGATGCAGATGGGTTTGGATAAGAATATGATAATAGTGTATTAGCAACTACTTTATCCTCAGTAGCAAGAACCACATTTTCCCCACAATCTTGATCTTCGTAGCATCCATCACTATCTAGTTTCATTAGCCATGCTCCGGATTCTCCTGGGATGAGTATGTTGCCTAGTGCTATGATGCTGCCATCATCCAGTTCTATGATTTGCTGTATGAGGTGGGATCGTTCGTCTGAGTCATATTGCCCATGCCTATATTTCCTATCCCATATCTTATTCCCTTCATTATCATATTTTACGATCCAGCCCATCTCGGCATCTGTCTCTGGATGCACCCAAGAACCACACGAAAAGAAATAATCTCCTTTCCCTTTTGTCACATCCCGTATATATTGAGGGTTTCCTCCTGGGCCTAAATAGACAGATTCTCGCAGTGCATTACCGTCAGAATCAAGCCATGTAAACTGTGTCGGTTCTGGATACCAATTGTTTACCGCATAATCCCAGTCGTTACTCTTATCTACTGGTTTTGATAATATCATGTTTCCATTTGACAGCTCTGTGATCAGATGGGGGGTCAATCCAAAACCTTCTCCTCTTTCATCTACATATTCCCATATGATATTCAGGTCTTGATCTAGTTTTAACACTTGACTTTTTATACTCATATCGTGTATCCATGAAGACATCAAGAAATCTTCTCCTGACTTTACCATTTTAAAGTTTTGAGATACTTTAAGCTCCGTATTTAGATCTTTGGTAGCAAGCGTATTGCCTTCTAAATCTATTTTATGAAGATTGATATGTAATATCCCTTCTTCGCTCACTCTGTTGTCATTAGAGATAATTATAAAATCATCATACCAAAGTGCATCAATAGGAACTACTCTATAGTCTTGATATTCAATGCTTTCTTTTTTCTCTAATGTTAAGTCTGAATTAAAGAAATACATCTACAATGTATTTCTATGGTCTTCAAAATCTCCCTCCTTCCCAAACGTAACATAATTACCACCTATACTTTTGAACACGCTCCTTGAAAATAAAATATCCTCATAAAACACTTGATTTTGTAAATAGCCCTTATCACTATACTTAGACAATACCATACCATCACTGATTTGGGTATGACATATGATGTTGTTATCAGAGTCAATACCTATTCCATGCGGAATCATTAGTTGATCATTGCCTTCAATCTCTGGGATCAAGAAACTAAAGTATTGTTGTGCATTTAATGCTAATGATGCTATTATAAACAAAAATGTATAGTACTTTTTCATAGCCATTATTTAATTATGACTTTAGAGTTAGTTATTGTTCCATTTGCCATTTCTAACCTTACAAAATATATGCCTTCTTGATAATCTGACACATCAATAACGTGTTCCTTTTCGCTAATATCTGTGCTTACTCTCAATACAGTTTTACCATGTATGTTAATTATACTAATAGAAGTAATATCCCTATCAGATTTAATTTTCAGCTCAGTATTGGCTGGATTAGGGTAGATAGAAACATTATCTTCCTTTATATCATTATTTCTTGATCGTGGGTTGTAATTATATCTATCGTCATAAAAGTTTATTGGTAGGTCTATTCCTGTTAGTTTATAATGTAGACTTCTTGCGTATCCTGCCGCCGGAAGAGTTGACTCAGAAACCTCTACCAATTTAGTAATTTGAGAAGGCGATATTTCAAAATCAATAAGCATCAAACTTTCCAAAGTAATTCTCTGTACCTCCACAAAGGCTATTTCATTCGCTTCTATTGGTTGTAAAGCATTTAAAAAAGCTTCCGCTTTACTATATTCTTCTAAGTAAACATATAACCCAAATAATCTGATTTGGTAATACCACTTCTTTATTGGTATAAGTATTTCTTCTCCAAATATTACATTTTGAGTATTCATAGCTAAATAGATACCACGATGGATCGCATCGTCTAACTGTTCATTAGGTATACTATTAGCTAAAGGGTTTTGATCTGGTTCTGGTAAATAAGTGTAGGGGTTATCTCCTGAATTATTTATTATTTGATTTATCAAAGTTGTGACTTCGTTTTTGATACACGGAAAGCAATCATCATCGTCATTGGGTGTATAAGTCAATGGTGGTAAAAACTCAGGTGGTAGCTCTACATCAATAGGCGGTGGTGGAGCAATAGTGAATATTCCTATGTTTTGATCAATGCAATGACGTGATTCTTCTTCAACTGAGAACAATGACAATTCATGTTCGTTTCCAGGATAAAGACAACTCGTTAATCCTTCGTTTTTATGAAAATATGTTGATTCACCCACTAAGCCCTCACTAATTAATCTCTTTAAATCTTCCTCATTAAAACAATTACCAGCGGGGTTTTCTGGAGAACCTTGTTGATCATCTATATCTGCTGAGAAGAGTTTGATGTTTCCTACAGAAGCATATGTATCGACAAAGTTATTTTGCAGAACCTGTGTCATGCTGTTTTCAAATCGTACATCTACATCCGTAAAATAAATTTGTTTGTATTCATTACATCCAACCCTATTTATATTTTCACCATTGGCATAATTCATACTTCCGATACCAGTATAAACAGTTGTATTATTGAGAAATTTTGATTTGCAATCACCATAGATCAATGTACTCAAAGGGATAGATTCAAAGTTTCCACCAGAAATACTGACAGGAGATAATGTATTGTCCATGTAATTATTAACAATGTCAGCTCCGAGAGGATGATTATTAGCTTGTGCAACTATATTAGTTTTATTTCTTTCGAAAGTATTAAGTTTTGTGTTTTGATCACCTATCAAAAAGCCTCCAGCCAAAGGATGTGTTCCCCGTGAATAAACGCCAAAAGTGTTTTCTGTTAATTTGTTGTCATTGGTCAGTTTCAAATAACTATCATGCATATGGATACCATAATCACAATTACTAAATTCAGATTTAGTTACGGTTGCCAGATCAGAACCCCATAATGAAATACCTCTATCATTCTCTAAGAATTTAGAGTTTCTGATTTTTATTTCAAATTCGCAACTAACTTTATCCCAAAGTTTAACTCCATTGAAATTATTCTTAAACGTCGTATTTGAGATATCTAAAGATATTATTGATGGCCTATTATATGGTGCTCGGATATTCAATCCATTTTCAGCATCTGAAATTACAGAATTATTTCTAATAGTTATGGAAGTCGTAGAAGTCTCATTTGTAAAAAGACCACTTTCTTTGAAGACAATACCTTCCCATTGAATTGAATTAGGTAAACCACATCCAGATAGTGTAGAATTACCCCCATGTATCCCAACTAATATCAGAACAACTACCAGGACTTGGAAAAGGTGAATCCAATTGCGAACCAATTTGGTGTAAAAACCTCGGTGCATACGCTTCTGCAATTAATTTGTTAGCAAGTGTGTAATCATCTATATTTTTAGGTGTGAAATTGACTGGGTTTTGTGAAAAAAGATTATTACTTATAAAAAATAGGAAAAGAAAAAGGAAATTAATTTTCATGGTCAATTGATTTAGTGCTTTATAAAAATACGCTTTTTTTTCTACAGAAACAACTTATTACTTGATCTGAAAGTTTTATCAGACATATTCTTAAATAATCATACAAAATCGATGTTGCAAACATCGATTATATTACATGGCTCGGGCACAGGCCGTTAGTCGCATGGTCGATGTTTGTAACATCGGTCAAACTATGATTATCCTTATTTGCAACTATGCCAAGGTTCAAGATCATTTTAGAAATCAAAATCTATCAACAATTTAACTTCAAGTGCCAACTTTAGACCTTCATAATTCCTTGCGCTGCTGTAATAATAATCTATTGCCTCAAGCACAATACCAGCTCTTACAGGATTTTGGTGGGTATCGTTTATTTTTTGAAACATCCAATCCATTCTTACCAACTCAACTGGGTGATTATCGCGCTTCCAAAGCTGATATGTGGTGTTATTTTTATTATACTTTGCAAAATACTTGAATAGTCTAAGCATCCATTCTTGCCTACTTTCTTTGGGGTTGGATAAAACTTCAGCTATAATTCTCTTTGAAGTAAATTTCATAAAATCTCTAATAATATTTGATAATTGAAAGCCTTCTTTCGCACTAATCACCAAATGCAAGTGATTCGACATGATAACATAAGAATAAACTATAAGTCCTTTATTTTCCTGACAATACTTAAGACTATCAATGATGATATCCTTGTATATTTTTCTAGAAAACACATCTACCCAACCTACGATTGTGGGTGTAATAAAATGAATATGATTCTGGTTTACTATTTTGTGTCCATTCATAATATTGGTGTTATCGAATTGACAAGTTAAGTAATGCGGATCACTTTATATTAACCGTTCGATGGATTTGGTGTTGTTTGACTTTTTGTACTTTCTATGTTCTAGGATGATTTCTATGACGTGTTCTTGTATAATCGTATAGAATCGATGTTGCAAACATCGACTATGATGCATGGCTCGGGCACAGTCAGTTAAGTCACATGGGATATCGCAGTTGACAAGTTAAGTAATGCGGATGACATTTCATAAATGTGTTCTTTGATAATCGTATAGAATCGATGTTACAAACATCGACTATGATACATGGCTCGGGCAGAATCCGAAGAATTACAATGTAGAAAAATCAATTGTATCAAATACAAAGCCTACTCCCTACCTTGCAACCCTCCAATATTCGACGTATATTTGCAACTTTTTGCGAGCCATCTGTTTTATACATTTGGCTCTTTTTTTGCATTTTACAGTATCAAAAATACTAATCCATGTTTCCAAAATACGATGTCATAGTAGTAGGCGCAGGCCATGCAGGTTGTGAAGCAGCAGTTGCTGCAGCCAATATGGGCTCAAAAGTATTACTCGCCACGATGAATATGAACACCATTGCACAGATGTCTTGTAATCCAGCGATGGGTGGTGTGGCCAAGGGTCAGATCGTAAGAGAGATCGATGCACTCAATGGATATTCTGGTATAATTTCCGATTATAGTATGGTACAATTTCGTATGCTCAATAAGAGTAAGGGGCCTGCAATGTGGAGTCCTCGTGCGCAAAGTGATCGGATGATGTTCGCTGCCAAGTGGAGACAGATGCTGGAAGCCAATGAAAATATTGATTTTTGGCAGGAGATGATTACAGGTATCGTTGTAAAAGATGGTAGGTGTTGTGGAATCAAAACAGGAATAGGACTAGAAATAGAAAGTGAGTCTGTCGTCTTAACCAATGGTACTTTCTTAAATGGATTAATCCATATCGGAGAAAAACAATTTGGTGGTGGTCGTGCAGGAGAAAGAGCTTCGACGGGAATTACGGAACAATTGGCCGCACTAGGGTTCGAAAGTGGTCGGATGAAAACGGGTACTCCTCCAAGGGTTGATGGACGTTCGCTCGATTATAGTAAGATGGAAACACAACCAGGTGACGAAGTAATGGGCCGTTTTTCATTTACAGATTCTGAATTGCCAGATAAGCAGCTTCCTTGTCATATTACGTATACGAGTCCTGAAGTTCATGATGAATTGAAAACAGGATTCGATAGATCCCCTATGTTCAATGGGAGAATCCGTGGGCTAGGACCAAGATACTGTCCATCGATAGAGGATAAGATTGAACGGTTTTCTGATAGGGATAGACATCAGCTGTTCGTAGAGCCAGAAGGGTGGAATACGTGCGAGATCTATGTAAATGGTTTCTCTTCGTCATTACCTGAAGAAGTGCAATATGCTTCACTTAGAAAAGTGGCCGGCTTTGAGAATATGAAGATGTTCCGTCCAGGATATGCGATTGAGTATGATTTCTTTCCACCGACTCAATTAAAAATTAATTTAGAAACGAAATTGGTTAAAAACCTATTCTTCGCTGGTCAGATTAATGGAACGACAGGGTATGAAGAAGCAGCTTGCCAAGGATTAATGGCTGGTGTAAATGCTCACCTTGCTGTCAATGAAAAAGATCCATTTGTACTCAAAAGGTCAGATGCGTATATAGGCGTACTCATCGATGACTTAGTAAATAAAGGGACCAACGAGCCATATAGAATGTTTACCAGCCGTGCAGAATATAGGATTCTACTCCGTCAGGATAATGCAGACCTGAGACTTACTCCGCTTGCAGCGGAGCTGGGTATGGTCAATATGGAAGATAGAATGAAAACCGTGGAGGCCAAAGAAGATCACGTGAAGTCCATAGATAAATATGTTAGATCTGCCAGTGTTACCCCTGACCAACTGAATGGGTATTTAGGAAATATCAATTCTGCGACATTAACACAACAAGTGAAACTACACAGTGTCTTGATGAGACCAAATGTATATCTCGAAGAGCTACGCCCCTTGCTACCAGATCTAGAACAAGAACTGTCAAAATACGATGGGGAAACGGTCAATCTCGCAGAAGTAGGACTCAAATACGAAGGCTATATCCGAAAGGAACAAGAGATGGTAGATAAAATGAACAGACTCGAAGAAGTAATAATCAAGAGTTCGTTTGATTATGATGCGTTACAATCATTATCTGCAGAAGCAAGAGAAAAACTCAATAATATCCAACCTAGAACCATTGGGCAAGCTAGTAGAATAAGTGGCGTATCTCCATCTGATGTGTCTGTATTGTTAGTGCATATGGGGAGGTAAGTAGATATTCAAACGCTCGTTTCATTAAATAAATGTTAGTTTTTTATCTTTCCTTACAATGAGAAAGCGAAAAATATCTCCAGTACGTTATCAGGTATAGTATTTTGATATCTTTGCCGCCACAAAACTTGGTGCAAACGAATCAAATTTTTCAAAATGCATCATTTATTAAAAATATCATCTTAATGAAGTTTATAAAATTACTTTTTGTTGTCGTTGTAGCATTTACAATCAACTCTTCTCAAGCACAGACTTTTGGTGTAAGAGCAGGACTGAATTACTCTAAATTTCTTGGTCCGAATGTTTCTACGGATGATACTAATGAGAATTTTGGTTTTAGTAGCGGATTCCATTTCGGGCTTTCATACGCATATGACTTTACCGATCTATTTTCACTAAGAACAGAATTAGTATATATCCAAAATGGAAATAAACATGAGTACGATGGTGATTCATACTATATAATAAGGGACATACAAAGATCGAAAACGACAATAGAAAAAGGTGCAGTTGACTACGACCTTCTTATCTCTAATGCTTACATAAGCATTCCTATAATGGCGAATTATAGAGTTAGTAAAAAATGGGAAGTTTTTGGTGGTCCATATGTGAATATGTTAATCGGACCTACTGGTAGAGGAGAATTAAGGTTTGAGAGTTATACCAGACCTGAGGATATACTCTTCCGCCAGGCACTAGACTTCAATTACAATAGTGATGATATTGCTCAAATACTTGGTTCGACCCCTCCAGCAAGTAATACTATAGGTATAAGAGTAGATAGTGAAATTGTAGAGCTAGAAAGATTTGCTGGTGCATATACTAGACAAGGAGAAAGAACAGGTAATAAATTTAACTTTCTAGATATTGGTATAACCGCTGGTGCACACTATTTTTTGAATAAAGGTTTTTTTGTAGGGTTTCAGATCGATTATGGTTTGCTTGATCTTACTAATAATGAGGTTGACTTTAGCCTAAAAGACGTTAACCCTGACAACTCTTTCCAATTCAGCGATGATAAAGATTCCCACTTAGGGATTCATGCTTCTTTTGGTTTTAGATTTTAGACGAAAAATTAGGCTTGTTAAGTTTTATCCAAACTTTTTCGTTGTTCTTTTATATAAAATATGCCTATTATGTTCAAAACATTTAAATCTAGTAATCCCCTTTTAAAGGACGGGGCAATCGCTAAGGCTGTAGCAAGAACAGATGCAGGTAGAACTGTCTATGCAGACAGTATGACGATATCAGGAGCTATAAATAAGACATTCATGCTATTTGGCTTGATGATGATAACTACAGTGATCTCTTATCTCAACCCTTCTAATCTCAACCTATACCTTGGTATGTTTGGAGGGCTTGCTGTATATTTTTTTACATATTTCAAGCCTACATACGCACCTCTTACGGCACCAATATATGCATTATTAGAAGGGCTCTTTGTGGGGACTATTTCTGTATATTATGGAACTCAAGCTGGAGTCGACGGGATCGTCGGTCAAGCTGTGATGCTCACGTTTGGTACTTTGATTGCTATGTTGATGATTCACAAAACAGGATTGATACCCGTAACACAAAAATTCAGAATGGTTATCGGTATGGCTACTGGAGCTATAATGTTAGCCTATGTGATGAGTTTTGCTATGAGTTTTTTCGGAGCTAGCGTTCCGTATCTGCATGAAGGAGGAGTGATAGGAATAGGTATAAGTGTAGTTATAATCGGAGTAGCAGCATTAAATCTATTGTTAGATTTTGATTCTTTTGAAAAAGGTGAGCAATCAGGAGCACCATCTTATATGGAATGGGTTTGTGCTATGGGGCTTTTAGTTACGCTTATATGGTTATATGTCGAGTTCTTAAGATTATTATCAAAACTAAATAGAGATTAAAACATCCGGTGATATTGATGGCGCTGCTGCAGGGAATGGGTGTGGTTTTGTATATTAATTTAAGTAGTGATGGATCTATTCTTAGCATTTCTATACCCATTATTTTTCAAGCCTTCTTTTTCTAGTCAGTTTATATGACCCTGTTTGATTTCTAATAATCACATTAAGAGTGTAAGTTCCACTTTGAGCTGCCGAAAACCTACTTGACCAAGTATATAGCTAACCTTTCTTGCGATGTATTGATATTATGAAACATGCGTACTGATTACTTATAGATAAGTAGCTATTAAGGTATCCAATTTTGAGGTTTGCTTCACTAGACAACTTCAAAACATCCCGACATTCATGATGCCGTGATGCCGTTGCATTTATTAGTTGAATGCAGCAAAGTATATCATTATTGAGTGTACAACGCCACATTATGCAAAAAATCGCCTTCCAGTAATCTGCGATAGGCTTACTTTAGCGATGAAGTAGGTAAATGAACAAAGAGAAATAAATGCAACAATGCTTGCAGGAATACCTGAAGGTTCTCCCTGTAAAATGAAGAGCAAAACTAAAACCACGACAGTAGATTCTGTGCATATAACGCGAGTACTATTGGTTCAGATTCCTGATACCGTTCCTAAAAATTCTGGTCCTGTTTTAATGTATGGGCATTGGAATAAACAAGCTGTAGCAGGAGAAGTTTGGACAGAGCCCAAATCCTAACCGTTCGTTCCTTTCGTAGATGATGGTCATCTTTATAGTCGAGGAACAACAGATGATGGCTATGCTTTATTTATTTTTATTACTGCAATCCAGGTATTGAAAAAGCAAGGAATACCATATCATGATGTTAATTTTATTTTTGATTTTAAGGAAGAAGGTGATACAGTAAATTTAGAAAACTATTTAATAAGTTCAAATTTGAAATCCAGATTTATCCGTCACATTAGGTTCTGGCGCTGGTGATTACAAAAGAATATGGAATACAACCACAGATCGAGGTGCATTAAGTGTTCAAGTACTTACTGATAATGTTCATTCAAGTGATGGATCTGGCATTATTCCTGATCCACAAAGAATTGTGCATCCTATTTTTAAGTCGTTTGAAAGGTCCTCTTACTGGAGAAATATTACCTAAGAATATTTCATGCGGATGTTCCTACAGTATATCTTGCTGATTTTTTCTCACTAGCTACTAATATTATTCCATGCGTAGTTAAAGGATTCCCTTAGTTTAAAAATGTAGACACAGTAAGCAATGACCCTGGACAATTAATTTTAATTTGTATTTGGAAAGCTGGGTTAGCAATTACAGGTGTTTCAAGATTGCCTAGTACCACTAATGCAAATAATGTGATTACTTATCAAATATCATTAAGAATTCCCCCATCACTAAAAACCTTTGCAGCACAAAATAGTTTAAAAGAACGTTTTGAAAAAGAACCCCTTATGGAGCAACAATAATATATGATTTTGTACGTGCTGCTGCAGGTGGTAGTTGGATGAGTCCACCTCAACCTGTATGATAGTCAAGCGCTATAGATTAAGCATCAATTACGCTTTTTCAGCAAGGAGCAGCTCCCCTAGGATATGGAGGGTCAGTACCTGTATTGGATGCGTTTCAAATATTATTTACAAAGACCACATTTTTTGCTACATGGGTAGCTGGTCAATGAAATAATGTACATGCGGCGAATGAAAATCTTAATATAGAATACGCAGAAAAATTAAGTTCCTATTTAGCTTTTGTGATTTCAAAACTTGTAGGCAATGTATAACGAGTTGAGTAAAGAGTAAATAAGTAAAAAAGATCCTAAATTTTGACTACCCCACCGCAAGCGGATGGAGCATTCGCCAAAATTTTTCCACCCTAAAGGTCGGAAATCGAATCTTTTTTGTGATAAGGCGTTTTTATGCGAAAACATCTTTTTATGACTCCGACGCAAGCATCGGAGAATTTAAGTATTCAATACGTGGTCTTGCTATAAAATCGTCATGTTATAAATTAAAATACAAACAGAAAGAGCTACATTTTTTGTCGTTCTTTTTTTTGCAAAACACTACGAACAAAAAAGTTATCCACAAGACACATTTTATCCACATATCATTGTAGCTTTGTAAAAACGAAACAAAACATCAACCTCGTGAAATTAGAAACAGGTGCTTTTATAGCTTTGTCATGGCCTGATACTAGGATTCAAAATGCCTCATCTTGGTATGACGGACTTATGAAAACTATAGGAATATGCAAAGATGGCTACTACCACGTAGGTCATGCAGCACTTTTGTTAATTGATTATAGAAATGGAGATGTAAGATATATTGACTTTGGTAGATATCATACTCCTTTTGGATATGGCAGAGTAAGAGATGTACAATCAGATCCAGAACTTGAAGTCGAAACTAAAGCCATAGTAGATAATGGAAAGATCATAAATATAAAAGATATCCTTCTGGAAATAGACACCAATAAATCTACCCATGGAGATGGTAAATTAGTAAGTTCTGTTACATCAGGAATTGATTTTGATTTAGCACTAGCATCTGCAAAATCTATCCAAGGAAGAGAAGCTGTTCCATATGGTCCATTCCAACCTTTTGGTACCAACTGTTCTCGTTTTGTAGCAAGTATCTATAGAGCTGGATTTACTTCCTATTTCAAGAAAAGACGCATTTCTAATTGGTATTTATATTTCCACACGCCTACATCAAATGTCATATATACTTATAAAAGAGGAAATGTATTTATTATTGAACGAGGAGAGTTTCGCACCGAGGAATCAATGATGAATATCTTTTTGAATAAAACTAAGTTCAATTCTGCTTCACGAATAGAAGAGTATATAACGCAAAACGATCTTCCGGAATCTGTTTTTTGTCTAGCTGGTACTGGTGGAAATACATATTTTCAATTAGAAAAAACGGAAAAGAGTCACCTCTTCCGAGTTCGAAGATATAGCGAATATGGAGCACTCGAAATAGATGATATTTTTCAACTTCAATCCATTGGGTTCAATTTCAATAAAACATACGGGTTCACATATATTTCTAATGGAATAGCCGTAAAAATCCATCAAAATGACAAGGTTTTTGTCTTGAAGAATGTGAAATACCAGAACCAAAAACCAACACAAGCAAGGGCGGTAAAGCATAGAATGTGGGGTAAAGGGTAAGCAGCTATTTTGCTATTTTTTTTAACATATCAAAAATGTGATTACCAGTATCTATCCAACTAAATCTATTAACTCTCTTTTGTCCTTTTTGTATCATGCTTTTACGAAGATTTTCATCTGTCGAAACATCGTGCATGGCCTGTACTATTGATTCTATTTCATCTGGATTTACATAGTACGCTGCATTTCCACCTACTTCTGGCATAGAGCTCTTATCTGAAGTAATTACAGGTGTATCACAACTCATTGCTTCCAAAATAGGAATACCAAAACCCTCAAATAATGATACATAGGTAAGGGCGGTGCTAGAAGCCACATACTTAGGAAGATCATCATGAGAAACCTGCCCCATAAAAATGATGTCACCCTTGCAAGAAATAGAATTAGAGATGTTCTTTAGTTCTTCATTCTTCCAAGCCATTCTGCCGATAAGAACTAATTTTTCTTCAGAATTGTATTGCTTTTTGAATTGATCAAATGCTTTGATCAATGTTACAACATTCTTTCTCGGGTGAAGAGAACCAACATATATAAAGTAATGTTTTCCATTAGAAATTAGATTCCGGATATTTTGTTTCTCATTGTCCTGTAATGGTATAAATCCAGAAGGGCAAGCATTGTACCCAACTGAAACTTTGTCAGGATTTAGATCATAGGTCTTTATTATGTCGCGTCTTGTAAATTCCGAAACGGCAACAATATGATCTGCTTTTTTATGAAACTTTGGAAAATTTTTTTTATAGTATTTTAAGTGAATTTTCTTGATGTGGTCTGGATAATGAGCATACGCAATATCATGTGAAACTAACAATGTTGGCACAGCAGTCTTAAGGCTTAGATATGTGTCTCCAGAGTAAAACGCATCAATCTTATATTTTTTTAAATAGTATGGTAAAGCTACCTCAAACCATATGTCCCACAAGATGGGGTGTCTTGCCTGAGGAGGTATAACTATGGGTATTACTTTTTTGGAAAAAATAAATTTAGTATCAAATTTTCTATCAAAAAAAAGGTACAATTTATCTACCTCCTTTCTTTGAGATAATACTTTTGTAGTTTCATAAATATATCTACTAACACCCTCCATTCTAGAGCTTCTTAGTACTCTACAATTTACAGCTATGTTCAATTTTTTATTCTTTTAAATACCAACCTTGCTACGTTTCTTTTTGCTTTAAAAATCTTATCAAGTTGTTTTGTGATTGGTAATGTAATGTTTTGGAGAAATATTGAAATGCCATTCAGTAGTTGACCTTCTTCCCTTTTACTAGGGTTAAGTCCTTTCCTAATTGCTCCCGAAACATAATAACTAATATTTACATCTAAATAATCTACAGAATCCAGCTGGAACTCTTGTGCAGAAACTATCTTATTGTAATATTCGACTGGTCTACCCATACATAGATCTGTTCCTTTCATAGGATTCTCGATCTTCTCAAAAAGTACAACCTTATTATTTGATACACGAGCCATTTCAATTATTAGCTTTTTGAGCATATCCTCATCAGTATTATGTTGCAATACTGTAGCAGAAAATACAATGTCAAATTCCTCGTTACTAAACGGTAATGATTCTCCATCAATCAACTCCAATCCGATCTTATCACTTAATTTACTCTTCGCTAAGCGGTGCATTGTTTCAGAAATATCAACTCCAGTTAATTTCTCTGCATTATGGTTTTTTGATAGATGATCTAAGTTGCCCCCAGGACCATGACCTATTTCAAGTATAGATTTCGATTTAGTGTCAACTCCATCTAATAATTGAAGAAATCTCTTCCTTTTATATCTATAATATGGTTCATCATCTCCTGCAATTATATTGCCTTTTTCTCTTTGTTCTATTCTTTCCGCAACATCTGTCCAATATGTTTTGGGGTTATACTTTTTCATTGTCTTCTTTTTACAAACGTGATAAGGTGATTGTAATATTAAAAATTTATTATCTTTATTTATTAATAATATAACTAATAAACTACATTATGCTAAAAAAATTACTTTCTATCCTCGTTTTATGTTTGCCTTTTGTGCTTTTGTGTCAAAACAACTATTGTTTTGATAGAACTGAATGGCCTACTGTTCATTTAGAAGATTTAATATTTAATTGTTCTGATTATGAAACAGTTTTCTAAGATGATTTTTCTGGAAATACTCTAGATCTTTCTAAGTGGCAGACTACATTTAGAGCACCTGAACATCAATTCTCTAGGTTAAATAGTCCAAGAGCAGAACAAATTGTATTCGATAACAACGTTGTGGTTAACTCTGGTGTATGTACTATAAATGGTGAATATACACCAAGCGTTTCATGGACTAATTCTCAAAATGAAACATACATAAGAGATTTTTCTTCTGGAATAATTCGTACGACTGATGATCATGTCTTTAAATTTGTAAAATACACTTCTTCTATTAAAATGCCAGGAAAAGGCTGGTGGCCAGCCTTCTGGGCTTGGAACCATGATGAAATAGACATCATGGAAAACTTCTATGATGACACTAAATACTCAAGTGGGGTTTTATCGAACTCCTCAAATCATCCTGAATTATCTTGCGCATTAACTGGACAAGAAACAATTTTGTTTCCTGGCGATATTTTTCATGAGTTTGCAATGGAATATACTCCATTTAAAATCACCTTCTTTTATGAAGGTGAAACTACTGGTAAGCCTATTTATAGATTTTATAACGAACTTGGATTTCCTGTTGACGTTTCATGCGAAAACCCTATCATTGAAGAGGGCATATATTATGTTAATCCAGCATATCCTCAATCAAGAAAAAGAGGATGGAAGCCTACTATAAACTTAGCGGTTCTACCTAGGTATGGATTAAATTGCTCTGGTAATGAGTGCCTTGACCTTTCTGACTGTGAAAACAATCCTATGGAGATAGATAATTGGGGCAATCCTATTGATGGAAATTGTCAAATTGTTGGAGATATCAATACTAACTTAATAATTGATTTTATTACAGTCGAAGAAAGAGACTATAATATATGTCCGTCACTACTAACATATGGTCCCAATTGCGCATTTAATAGTGCAATACATATAGAACCATATAGTTGCTCTATGGTGTGTTCTAATGAAATATCTTCCATTTATTTGGAAGATATTAATGGAAAAGGTTGGAAAAGCGAAGTAATTGTTAACTCTGTTTCTTCATCGTCTAACATTAATATTCTTCCTAGTAGTGATACCAATCATGAAATCAGATTTATTAATACCTCCTCAAATTCTGGTACAATCACTGTAGAATACACTAGCAATAATTCTTGTTCTGGTACGTTTACAAAAGTCATAGAGATAGACGGTTTCAAGTTCGACTATGATATTTTGTATTTGGACGAATGTGTTAATATTGCTTATATACAATTTGATTCTGATGACGTGACTATTTCTAAGATCGAAGCAATCAGTAAATGGGGTCAAATCAATCAAATCACAACTTTCGACGTAAGTAACGAAGGATTGGTAACAATAAATTGGGACAACATATATTTAATCAGGGAATTAAAAATAGAAGTTTCATCCATTTCATGCGGGATAACAGAAACCATTTCTATTCCTATCGAACCATGTTCAGATTGTTGTCCTATGGGTTATGAGTATGACGGAGCAAATTGCTCTTCAGGAATCTACTTCAATGATGACCATCTCGATGGCCAAATCATAGATGGTCAATTTACAACAAATACTAATTGTCAAGTTTATCCATCCAATAATTGTTGCCCTCCTAATAGCACTAATATAAATGGTATTTGTGTTTTTAGTGACATCCCTGAGCATTTTCGTGGTTTTGTTTATAACGGTGCATTTTACACCTCCAGAAACTGTCTAACTGAATGCTGCCCAGATGGATTTGACTTCGATGGTGTGAATTGTCAATCAGGAATTACTTTTACAAGTGTAATTGATCAGCCTGAAATAATAGATAATCAGTTTGCAATTTCACCAAATTGTAATTTATATAATTCTAATAATTGTTGTCCTCCTAATTCAACTTTTGATGGAAATTTATGTATTTTCGATTTAAAAGTTCCAAGAGGGTTTACAGCAGGATTTAATATGGGTTCTTTTAATGTTGAGCCAAACTGTGATTCTTTTTGTTGTCCAGACGGATTTGAATATGATGGAGCAAATTGTTTCTCTGGAGAAAGAATCCCCGAGGGGTTCACACCATTTATAGACGGAAATTATTTTTATGTTCAACCAGATGATATATTTGGATGTCCACCCGGCACATCATATGACGGTATTGGTTGCAAATATGAATCTTTCATTCCTGATGGGTATAATGGCTTTTATTATTCTATTACAAAGGGTTTCTATATTAGTAAAAATGACTGTATTAAGGTTTTGGAAGAGAAAATCAAGATAGATGAAAATATTGATAAAAGAAATAGGGGTATTAGTTTAAATCAGATATTGAAGGTCTTTCCAAATCCAGCTATAAACACGCTTAATTTAGTTTTATCAAAAAAAATATCCCAAGAGGGACTTTTATGTTTAGCATATAATTTAAATGGAAAGTTAATTTATCACAATACATTTTTTCAAAATGAAAATGTTATTGATGTATCTACCTGGAATGCTGGCATATACATTATAAAAATTATTGATGATAATTACACAAGTCAGCAAAAAATTATTGTTACGAAATAGTAAATTTTATTAAAAATAAATAAGAGACCATCTTATACATGGTCTCTTATTTTATTATAATGATTTTCCTACTTCTGTGCTTTTTTAAACAACCATATCGTAATACCACCAAAAACAATATTTGGCAACCATGCTCCAAGCATAGCATGCAATCCTAAATTTATAGAAAACGTCATACTGAATTTTTGAATGATGACAAAAGCGGAGCCTAAAATAACTCCAGCAGCTAATTGAAATCCCATTCCTCCCCTTGTTTTACGAGAGGATATTGCTAGACCCATTAATGTTAATATTATAATAGTAAACGGGTCTGCACTCCTGCCGTACAGTTCTGTTTTAAATTTTGTGGCTGTATCTATTCCACGTGATTCTTCCTTTTTTATGAAGGCTCTCAAATCTGAGGTCGTCATCATCTCCATCTGATTACTATATCTGAAGAAATCTTCGGGTGTAAAGTTAAAAGTCGTATCCATTGTTCCACCATTGGTAATTACTAATTCCTCGTTTAACCCATCAAAAGAGTGATATTCATAATCTTTGAGTGTCCATACATTCGGTTCTTCTTTGAATTCTAGTTTTCTCGCTTTGAGTACATAAATAAGTTTACCCTCATCAAATTTTTCTAGGCGGAAAGTGTTAGCCGTACTGTCATATTTTCGGAAGTACTTTATATATACTTTCTCGTCCTTATTAAGAAAGAAGTGGGTATTGTCTTCAAGTGTTTTTTTATTACTCTTTCGTATATGTACACTTTCGAACTCTCCCTTGATCTTGTTACTTTTTGGGATTAGGTAGTTCTTTCCAACCCAATGGACTGAAGCGATTAGAACTGCAGCTATCAGAAAAGGTCGCATGATTCTATTATAACTGATACCCGCACTCAACATAGATATAATCTCGGAATCATTCGCGAGTCGTGAAGTGAAAAATATAACGGCTAATAATGCAAACAAAGGCCAAAGTAAGCCATTGATCCATGGAATAAAATTAAGGTAATAGTCAAATATGATCTCATTAACCGTTACCGTATCCTTGAGGAACTTGTCTACTTTCTCAAAAAAATCAATTGCTATAGCTATCATTGTAATCATCACAATCGTAAATACGAAAGTGCTGAGATACTTCTTGATGATGTATATGTCTAATTTTTTGAGCAAGTATAATTTTAGATTTTACAAATATAAAAAACGGTCTTAATAAGAAAATGTCAACATCTAACCTCGTACCAGAGACCCAAGTCCCCGAAACATTATTTACAACCTTCTAGTAATATCAATTAACGTCTTCTCTTTCCACTCTGTGAATGTTCCTTCGAGAATCTTTTCTCTTGCTGTGTTCACCAACCATAAAAAGAAACTAAGATTTTGAAGTGTTCCTATCTGTGCTCCGAGTAATTCTTTGACATGGAACAAGTGTCTCAAATATGCTTTAGTATGCACTCTGCTTGATGGTGAAGGACTATTCTCATCAATAACGGATAAGTCTTCTTTCCATTTTGCATTTTTCATATTCATAACTCCTTTCGAAGTATATATAATACCGTGTCTTGCATTTCGTGAGGGTAACACACAATCGAACATATCTATTCCTCTAGCAATAGATTCTAGTATATTCTCAGGAAGGCCTACACCCATAAGATATCTTGGTTTTTCTTTTGGTAGAATATCAGTCACAAGATCCGTCATGTTGTACATATCTTCATGCGGTTCTCCTACAGAAAGACCACCAATTGCATTCATCTCACGGTCTGTACCAGCAATATATTCCGCTGATGCTTTACGAAGATCTGGATATGTACTTCCTTGTATAATAGGAGAAAATATCTGGTGATATCCATAATGTGGATCAGTATTGTCAAATCGATCAATACATCTTTCTAGCCAACGATGCGTCATGTGCATACTTCGCTTCGCATACTTATAATCACAAGGATATGGTGTACATTCATCAAAAGCCATCATGATATCCGCTCCGATGATTCTCTGAATATCCATCACATATTCAGGAGTGAAGTTGTGCTTTGATCCATCAATGTGAGATCTAAATTTTACCCCTTCTTCTTTGATCTTTCGCATTCCTTTCAGCGAGTACACTTGATATCCTCCACTATCTGTAAGCATTGGTTTTTCATACCCTGTGAACTTGTGTAGACCTCCAGCTTTTTGGATAAGGTCAATGCCAGGCCTTAGATATAGATGATAGGTATTCCCCAATATAATCTGTGCTTTTATAGGATCATCCAATTCTCTATTGTGGATACCTTTTACGGTTCCCTGCGTTCCTACTGGCATAAAGATCGGAGTTTGTATCTCTCCATGATCTGTCACCATAGTACCAGCACGTGCTTTAGATTTTTTATCGGTTTCGAGTATTGTGAATTTTAGCATTTTTTTGTTTGATACTGTTTACTTATAGTTTTCATCAATCTTTCAAATAACAGTTTATAATTTTATATAAGCTGAAAGTGTAATTTACTTTTATCTATATATTGATATATTCCATTCTTCAAAATCCAAGATCAGAAGAAAACCAAAATGAAGCAAAAATATTACCAAGTCTACTTATAGCTTGGGCCTTTATTTTTAAACACGAAAATTGTGTTTAGCTATAAGTTATATTTTCTAATTCCTCAATTTGATAGTTAGATTTAATTTTTACTTCACCCTCCCAAATATTCCATCTTTTATAACCCCAATAACTACCTATTCTCAGATCGTACGATTAACTATTATCCGGCAAATATGGTGTTTTTACAAAAGGAAATGGATTTAATACTAATATTTTAAA
Organism: Halioglobus sp.; assembly: GCA_047628935.1. Taxonomy (GTDB): domain Bacteria; phylum Bacteroidota; class Bacteroidia; order Chitinophagales; family Saprospiraceae; genus CAJXUU01. The sequence goes on from JBLHWH010000067.1 coordinate 26,809, forward strand.
AAGTGTAAAACTAGGAGGATGCAAAAAAATATTTTTATGGTTTTCTATTAAACCAGTTCTTTGTCCATCAAGAATTATATCACCTTAATTATTTACATATTCGTATTTAATAACACTTTGTTCATAATCACTTCCAAAGAATAATGTTTGCACATCAGTTTATAGTATTATATGCTCTATTGTAAATGAATCAATAATTGATGTAAACTCCCAAGAAGGAATATTAAAAACATCAACATACCTTTTATCTAGTTTTATATACAAAGTATCATTATCCTTAATATAAGGATATTGGTATTGTCTACTGTAGACAAAATCATAGACAATATTATCTTCATTGTAAATATACCCATCTATCAAATCATTTTTTTTTCTACAAATACATTACCCTGTAAATAAGTATCAAATGTATCAGAATAAGATAGTATGAATTCCTGTACGTTTTGAATATTACTTTTTACCTCTTTTTTGCTTAAACATGAGGGTAAAAGTAAAATACCTAGTAGCGTTAATATTAATGGAAAAATGTGTTGTATTTTCATCTAACCTTTAACGTCAAGTTCCATTTCCTGGTTGTGCGCTTTGTATCTACCCTTTCCGAATTTAGTACCATTGAATTCCATTTTAGGTTTCAATTTATCCTTTTCTTCTTGGTCTAAATGGTTGAAGTCTTTACACTTTACTGAGCAAGTTGCTTCGTACCCTGTAGCACAATCTGCACACTGTATAAATAATATGTGACATGCTTCATTAGAGCAATTTGTATGATCGTCACAAGGTTTTCCACATTGATGACATATTGAAATAATTTCATCAGTTATTCTCTCCCCCAATCTTTCATCGAATACGAAGTTCTTACCGATGAATTTATTTTCTATTTCTAACTCTTCAACCTGTCGTGCATATTCTATTATACCTCCTTCAAGTTGATATACATTTTCGAATCCTTTGTGCTTATAGTATGCACTTGCTTTTTCACATCGGATTCCGCCTGTGCAATACATGACTATATTTTTACCCTTTTTATTAGCAAGTATTTCTTCCACTACCGGTAAGGCTTCACGAAAAGTTTCTACGTCAGGTGTAATCGCCATTTTGAATTTACCCACCTCACTTTCATAGTGATTTCTCATATCTATCACTATAGTATCAGGGTCTTCTGTGATTTCGTTGAACCTATCAGCACTAAGATGGATACCCTTCTTAGTTACATCAAATGACGAATCGTCCAGGCCATCAGCAACGATCTTATCTTTTACTTTAATCTTAAGCTTGATAAATGACTTTCCATCATCTTCGATTGCAATGTTAAGTCTTATCCCTTCTAGAAAATCAACAGAATCCATTGTCTTTCTAAACGCACGCATATTAGGTGTTGGCACAGATATCTGACCGTTCACCCCTTCAGCACTTACATATATGCGACCGAGTACTGCGACTTTGTCAAGTATAAGATAAAAGTGATCACGAAATTCCTTAGGATTCTTAATATGAGCATATTGATAAAATGAAAGTGTAGTTCTATGCACACCTTCTTTCTCAAGTCTCTTTTTGAGTAGTTCTTTGTCTACCTTGTTATATAGTGCTTTCTTTTTCATCCGCTTTTGCAATAAACGTTGATTAATAGATGTAAATATAGAATGAAATTCGAATGTAGAATTAAGAATTCGGAATAAACAATCTGATCCACAATTATAAACATTTCAAATACTTATCAATATTAATGAATACTTGCTTTTATAATGCTGAGTATAGATCACATTAACTTAGGATTATTCTTATGACGATTACTATCTCTCCCCGTCTTCTTCAGTATGTTCTTTTCTATTGCTTGCTCAAGATCTATACCAGTCTGATTAGCCAAACAAGTAAGAACCCATAACACATCGGCCATTTCATCCGCTAACATCTCTTTCTTTTCAGCATTTGTCGTGGTTTTTTTGAATGACTGCTCTCCATAGGTACGACTCATGATCCTCGCCAGTTCTCCTACCTCTTCTGTAAGTATAGCCATATTGGTCATTTCATTGAAATATCTTACGCCTATTGTTGTGATCCAATTGTCTACATCTGCTTGTAATTTTTTGATCGTCATTATTCTTTATTTTTACTATCTAATATAATAGTAACCGGACCATCGTTGAGAAGTTCTACTTTCATATCTGCGCCAAATATTCCTCTCTTTACTTCAAGGTTACTTGTAGTTTGCAAAGCAGTGCAGAATTGCTCATACATATGAATGGCATGTTCTGGTCTAGCAGCTTTTATAAATGATGGTCTATTTCCTTTCTTTGTGCTTGCATGAAGTGTAAACTGTGAAATCACAAGAAAACGGCCTTCTATGTCTTTTATACTAATATTCATATTACCATCCCCATCAGAGAATACTCGCATGTTTATACATTTATTTACCAACCACCTGATATCTTCTTGATCATCATCGGCTTCTACACCAAGAAAGATTAGAGAACCTTGGTCGATTACTCCTACTATACTATTATCCACAGTCACGGATGCTTTAGTCACTCTTTGTAAGACTACTTTCATTGATTATTGTTAGTTTTTTATTGATTAATGCTACAAAGTCAATAAACACAAAACTACAGTTATTAACATTACAAAAAAACATAAAGTGTATTCAACTATTTAGTAATATTATAAGTCATTTTCTTTCCACACAAATATGTTCACTCTTTATGGAGAAATTAACATTTATAGCCGTTTATAAAAATTACATATAATCCATTCAAATATATGTGTATAGAAAATACTAAACTCAACTTTTGCCCACATTGAAAATGAATGAAACTAGAACAAAGTTATACAGTTAGTATGTTATACAGTAAATGTGAATAACCATAAAACTGTTTTTTTAATAATAATATCAACTAAATGCAAAACATCATATTGGAATAATTACTTAGTATTATTAGTATTTGTTAATGTGCTAAGTAATATAATTATTAACAACTG
>JBLHWH010000068.1:0-29471 GCA_047628935.1 Halioglobus sp.
CGTCATAAGTATTGTCATTGCCACCTAAGAATTCATACAGGTCGAATATTATATTTGTTTCGGATGTTTCATCTCCAGTGATTTTGATTGCTTTGTTCAGGTTTATGATTCTATATGCATCATCAGCGCCTAAGTGGAGCGCGAGAGGGAAGTCATTGTTTCCGTCATTATTACTATCCATATTAGCTTCTAGTTTAAGGAAAATAAAGCTACTCCAACTAAACCAATGTTCAGCTGGCTTTGCTAGGGGGTGTCCAGATTCAAATAGGCCAGGATCTTTTGCATTTTGAGTCTCATTGACTCCGACTCCAAAATTGAGACTATTGTAGTTGCCAGGCTCAATATCTTTTATCTGCCACTGATAACCAGCTGTAGCACCGGCAAGATCAACATGGCTATCTGTTATGGTGTAAAACCCAACATCAGAGATTAATTGTTCATCCAATTTCATATCAGATAAATACAATGAGAATCGAGAGAAATTTATCGTTCGACCGTCAGGGTATTCGTAATCTTGAAACATAATGAGTGGTTCACCATTGTATATCAAGTTCATAGTGATATTAAGATCTCCAGTGGAATCTTCCTTGTCTGAACATCCCAATATGATAAAAACGCCTAATATGTAAAATACCAACCTATATATCTTCATAATATCTACCTCTTTCAATATTAGTAACGTACTGTATTTATATATGATTTTTATATTGATCATTTTTTTGTTGAAATATTGTCAGTTTTTAATGATAAAGACATTACCTTCGATTGTTATTAAAATGACAATAATGAAACACAAATTTCTGTTTTTTTTATTAATTTATATTTCAGGTTATTGTGACGCACAAGTAATAGTCTATGAAAAGTTCGATGATATGAAAGCTGAGATTTTGACAGATCTAAGTCCTGATACAACTTATGTCATTAATTTTTGGGCGACTTGGTGCGGACCATGTATAAAAGAACTACCATACTTTGAAGAATTGAATGCTTTATACGATGGTCAACCTTTTAAGCAAATACTAGTAAGTTTAGATGATCCTAAGAAATTAGGAAGTAAAGTAATACCTTTCTTAACCAAGAACAAAATAGAAAGTAAAGTTGTCTTACTAGCAGACGGTAAATCAAATAGTTGGATTGATAAGGTGGATCCAAGTTGGTCAGGTGCAATTCCGATTACTTTAATACTAAGAGGAAAAAAAAAGAAATTCTATGAACGGGAGTTTCATTCTACTTTCGAGCTAGAAGAAGCAATGTTACTTTTATTTAATAATTAATTATAAATACAAACGCATATCATAATGAAAAATCTATTAAACACATTTTTATTAGCTCTATTGATAGGAGTAACCGTTACAGCTCAAAGTGGATATAAAGTTGGTGATACAGCTGCTGATTTCTCATTGAAAGGAGTTGATGGTAAAATGCACTCATTAGCTGATATGAAAGATACTAAGGGTTTTATCGTAGCGTTTACTTGTAATCACTGTCCATATGCGATTATGTATGAAGATAGACTTGTCGCACTACAAAGTGAATTTGGCCCCAAAGGGTATCATGTAGTTGCTATAAATCCTAATGATCCTGATGTGAAACCTGATGATTCTTTTGATAATATGATTATAAGAGCAGAGGAGAAGAAATTCAATTTCCCGTATTTAGTAGATCAAGGACAAAAGATATATCCAGTATATGGAGCTACTAAAACACCTCACGTTTTCTTATTGAATGATAAACTAGAAGTGAAGTACATTGGAGCAATAGACGATAACGCGAGAAATGCAGATGATGTAGATGAAAGATATTTAGCTAATGCTATAAATGCACTTGAATCTGGAAAGAATCCAGATCCATCGATGACAAAAGCAATTGGCTGTAGTATAAAGTCAAAATAGTAAATGTCGTAAGACTTTGAAAATGGAAACAGAATTGAATTTGTTTCCATTTTTTGTTTTATCCTACTACATATACATTACTTTAGCATTTTAAATTTAATAGATGAAAATAGCAATATTTCCAGGATCTTTTGATCCTATTACTAATGGGCACATTGACCTTGTCAGAAGATTTGCTCCTTTGTTTGATAAAATAATAGTTGCTGTAGGTATAAATTCAGCAAAAAAAGGACTTTTTTCAGTTGAACAACGTATGAAATGGTTGGATGAAGTATTTATGAGTGATACAACTATCGATGTTGGAAGATTCGAAGGTCTGACTGTAAATTACTGTAAAAAAGAAGGTGCAAAATATATTATTAGAGGACTTAGAAATGCATCTGATTTTGATTATGAAAAAACTATATCTCAGTTAAATAATATCATTGGAGATAATGTAGAAACGTTATTTTTTATCTCGAAACCGGAGTATTCTCATATCAGTTCTACTATTGTGAGAGAAATCATTAAAGGAAAGGGAGATATTTCTACATTTGTGCCAGAATTCATGGCAGAGGAGATCTATGAAACGATCTAAATAGCTAACAAACAATCTTAACCAAAATAAATAAAAGAATGGCTAACGCATATTTTGAAGTACCAATAGCAACTAACGAACCTGTATTGAGCTATGCTCCAGGATCAATGGAGAGAGAAAATGCTGCCGAAGCATATAAAGCTATGTTAGATGGTCATATGGATATTCCGATGTACATTGGAAATCAAAGAGTGACAACAAATAAGAAGCATAAAATACATCCACCGCATGAGCTTAAAACTGTAATTGGAGAATACTCTGAAGGAGATGCTAGCCATGTGACTGCGGCTATCGATGCAGCTCTTGAAGCTAAAGAAGCATGGGCTAATTTACCATGGGAAGACAGAGCAGCTATCTTTTTACGTGCAGCTGATCTATTGGCTGGTCCTTTCAGATCTAGAATGAATGCAGCTACTATGCTTGCTCAGTCTAAGAACATATATCAAGCGGAGATTGATGCTGTTTGTGAGCTTTGTGATTTCTTTAGATACAACGTGCAGTACATGCAAGAAATGTATCAACAACAACCAGAATCATCACCAGGAATATGGAATAGACTAGAGTACAGACCATTAGAAGGGTTCATTTTTGCTTTGACACCGTTTAACTTTACTTCTATTGCTGCCAACCTTTGTTGTGCACCTGCTATGTTGGGTAATACTGTCGTTTGGAAGCCAGCAGAATCTCAGATTTACTCTGCGCAGATTATTATGGAAGTATTGCAAGCTGCAGGTTTACCTGACGGCGTTATTAATATGGTATATGTTGACGGTCCTACAGCGGGAGAAGTTGTTTTCTCTCACAAAGATTTTGCAGGACTTCATTTTACAGGTAGTACTGGAGTATTTCAAACATTATGGAAAAATATTGGAAACAATATCACGAAATATAGATCTTATCCAAGAGTAGTAGGAGAGACAGGCGGTAAAGACTTTATTGTAGCTCATGGTTCTGCGGATCCAGTAGTAGTATCTACAGCATTGGCTAGAGGCGCATTCGAGTTTCAAGGACAGAAATGTTCTGCGGCATCTAGAGCATATGTTGCCTCTTCTATCTGGGAAGATGTGAAATCTAATCTTGTTGCGGATGTCAAGACATTCAAAATCGGATCTCCTGAAGATATGGGCAACTATATCAATGCAGTAATTGACGAAAAAGCATTTGATAAAATCAGTTCTTACATTGACAAAATTAAAGCTGCAGATGATGCAGAAATTTTAGTTGGTGGTGGATATGATAAATCTGAAGGGTACTTTATAGAACCTACAGTTGTACAAACAAGTGATCCGAAGTTCTTGACAATGTGTGAAGAGATTTTTGGCCCTGTTATGACGATCTTCGTTTATGATGATAGAGATTTTGAAGGTATCTTGGATTTAGTAGACGATACATCTCCATATGCACTTACTGGATCTATCATTTCGAATGACAGATATGCTACTAAATTAGCAATGGACAAATTGAAAAATGCTGCTGGTAACTTCTATATCAATGACAAACCTACTGGTGCTGTCGTGGGACAACAACCATTTGGTGGTGCTAGAGGTTCTGGTACAAATGATAAAGCTGGATCAATCTTGAATCTGTACAGATGGGTATCTCCGCGAACTATAAAAGAGACATTCAATCCTGCAAAAGATTATAGATATCCGTTTTTAGGATAATAATCTTTAACGCTGAGGAATAAGGAAAAAAAGAACTGTAGACTCGTATGTTTGCAGTTCTTTTTTCATTAATATTGATTTTTATTATATTTTATCATATGAAAATATTATTTACTAAATATCATGGGACAGGAAATGATTTCGTCATGATTGATGATAGATCAGAATCTTTCGACGAAGCTAATGTAAAGTTAGTCGAAGCAATATGCAGTCGCAGGTTTGGGGTGGGTGCCGATGGATTGATATTGTTGAGGAATGAACAAGGCTATGATTTTAAAATGGTTTATTTTAATTCTAATGGTAGACAAAGCTCCATGTGTGGCAATGGTGGAAGGTGTTTAGTTCATTTTGCTTCTTCTTTAGATGTATTTAAAGAGAAATGTAAGTTCTTAGCTATAGATGGTGATCACCTTGGTGAAGTATTGGAGAATGGAACTGTAAAATTGAAAATGGGTGTAGTAGATAATATATCCAGAGATGGAAACGACTTTGTACTGGATACAGGTTCTCCTCATTATGTACAATCTGTAGAAAGTGTGTTTGATAAGAATGTAAAGCTTGATGGCGCAGCTATCAGATATTCTGATCAATATAAATCAGTAGGGATTAACGTAAATTTCATTAATCTGAATGATAGTATTCTTAATGTAGCTACTTATGAAAGGGGAGTAGAAGATGAAACCTATTCTTGTGGAACAGGTGTAACTGCTTCGGCTTTGGTAGCTCATCAAGTCTATGGTAGTGTAAGTCCAGTTGCTATAAATACTAAAGGAGGATCACTCAGTGTCCATTTTCAAAAAACGGATATTGGATATTCTAATATTTGGTTGGAGGGGCCAGTCGTAAAGGTTTTTGATGGCGTTTGGCCTCAAGAATAATGATTAATATCTATACCTTAATAAAGCCTCAATATGTACATCTCTTTTAGCGAGATAAAGAATATTAGTAACCCCAACTCCTTCTTTGAATATTGATTTTAGATGAGCAATTCCATATTCTCCTATATTATCTTTAGGGGTGAATAGTGCCTCTATCGCCCAATCACTATTGGTATCCCTGAGGTAGCTATCAGCCGGTGACACCATACTTATTTCTACATCTTGGTCATTTGTTGCCAATGTAGCGACCAATGCGGAGATCATTACCTGAGGAATATAGTTTCCATCGTCTTTTCTAGTTTGTACAAGGACTAAAGTATTGCCCCCATCAAGTTCAAGACCAAAGTTGTAGTCGAAATATTTCACTTTGCCAGCCGGAATGAAATTTGGAGCCTCCTCTACTGGTTGTAGGTATTCGAGCTGCATTTTTATTAGGGCTTTTGATATATCAGCTGGTACATCAGATTGACACCAACTTACAGTTGATAAAAGTGACCAGAGTATAATTGCGTATTTTCTCATAGAGTAAAGATAGAATGTTGATTTTAGTATAATTGTCCAATTGCTATCAACATAAATAATAGACTCTATTTTGGTTTATTTGAGCTAATCGACTTATGATTTCTGCTTGTTCGTCTTTGTTAGCTACACTAATCATTATTGCAGATTGATTGCTGTCAAACAATATTTGATCATAGTCTTGCAATATTTTGCCATAGATGTCAATTCCAATCTTCTTAGAGTTATTGGTCGCCCAAGAAAAAGAAATCTCTTGATGAAGTAAAAATTTAGCTACTGTTTTACCTTTCTTACCTGCCCCAATAAGTATGATGCCTTGGTGTTTAGGAACTTCTATTTTTTGGAAATAAAACAATTTTAGATCTAGGAATCTATTGTCTGCATAATGCTCATCATTCCTTGAAGTGCGACTTCCATGATCTCTCCAAAGGTGCACTGTTTTAGGAGAGGAGACTATATTTACACCATGCTCGTACATTCGAAAACATAAGTCATAGTCCTCTGGATAAGTTTCAGTTTTAAAACCACCAATAGCTTCAAAATGCTCTTTGTTCATCATCCATGCTGGTGAAGCGATAGCACATTCTTTGTAGATGTTTTGATAATGGTTATTATCTAAGCATAGTTGATTGAGCCATTTCTCATATGACTTATATCCATCTTTTACGCCAGTAGCACTGAAGTACTGTACATGTCCAGTAGCAACGATACTTTGCGTTTCATTTATTATTAGAAGGAGAAGAGTTTCTAGCTTGTTATTTGGCATAATGTCATCTGCATCCATTCTGGTGACATATTTACCTTCTGATAAGCTATAACCAGTCTCTAGAGCATCGATGATACCTTTTCCTAAATTTTGTGTCGGTTTTATCCGGCTATCTTGTTCAGCATACGTTTGTAAAATTTGTTGAGTATCATCTATGCTATGATCATTTACTACAATTAATTCCCAATTAACATAAGTTTGATTTAAAATAGAATCAAGACATTCGCGAAGGAAAGGAATACCATTTCTAACAGGCATAATTATGCTGATTGTATCCAACATTTTTAAAAGGGATAATTGACGGCTACTTGGAAATTACCGAATTTCTGATCTTTGATTTCTGCCCAGCTGTACCAATAAGAATCAGTCACTTCTTCTAAGAAAGGATCTCTCAGTTTGTAACCAAAGTCGAACCTGATATTGAAATATGTAAAATCGAACCTAAAACCGTATCCGGCACTCACGGCTATTTGCTTTGTAAAGTCACTTGAAATATTTGCATCAGGACGATCTTTGTTGGCTTTGAGTGTCCACACATTACCCGCGTCCATGAAGAGTGCCATTTCAAATATATAGAACAAGTCAAACCGGTATTCTGCATTCGCTTCCAGTTTGATATCTCCAGTCTGAAAGAAAGGTTGACCAAAATCTTCTGGTTTCGGATTCAATAGTTGTTCTGAATAACCACCAGGTCCCAACTCTTTTTGATCCCAACCTCTTAGACTATTAGGCCCTCCAACACTGAATTGTTTGAAGAATGGTGCTGCAGTACTTTCGCCATATGGAATAATTACTCCAGCATAAAGCCTTGCAGCAAAAGAATGGTTATCAGAAAAATATTCATAGAATCTAGAATCAAGTTCTAGCCTTGCATATTTCGCAAACTCGATATTATTGGTCAGTCTCCAATTGCTGTTACTTCCAGATACAAGATTATATAGTTTGTTGGCTAAGAATGTTTCTCCACCGCTTAATTCGAAATTTGATATAAATGTGAAACTATTCCCCTCACTGTTTACAGGCTTGTTATAAATATACGTTATATCTCTGAAAAGTAACCCCGTAAGTAAATTATCATCAAATGATCTGAGCAGTAAAGAGTTGTTTTCGATTCTGTTAAAAAATGTATCTGTCAATTCATAATCGTTATATTCTAGTCCTAACTGTCTGATTACAAATCTTGATGTCTTATTAGGTTTGAAATTATAGGATAGGCTGGCGTTTAGTGATGATCTACTATAATTATCTACAAGGTCATTATAATTGTAACCTCCTCGCACCGTTGTAGTTGTATTTTCTTTGAAACTTTGAGAGATGTCTTTTCCAAATAATTTCATCGAAGACGACAAGCCTAATAGACTTTTTTGTTTAGGTATCTCCATTGCTGCATTGATACCAATAGATCGAGATCTTAAGATGGAATTAGATGAAATAGAATCAATTTGAATTTCCATTCCCAATTCAGCTGAAAGCGTAAACTGTTCAGCGCCTCCAAGAAAGTTTCTATTTTTCCATTGGTTATTTAGTGAAAATCCGAATACTTGATTACTTCCATTACTGGTTTGACTTGTGCTTGATATAAAGAAATCCCAACCAAAATCAGCTACCCATTTCTTTTGAAACGGAGTCAACATAATATTATAATTAATAATAGAATCGTGAACCTCGTCTAATTTGGCACTTAGCGTCACAAATCTATATGAGCCTAGTTCAGAAAGCTTACGCCTTGTTTTTGATCTTGCTTCTCGATTATATATTGATCCAGGTCTTAGAAATATAGCATTATCTAATGAGCTTGGTTTGACAAGAAAGTCTTCACTTTGACTGTGATAAAATCGATCCTTAAACGCTCCCATATTTAGTCTAGAAGTATCTTGGTCTTTATGAAAATCAGTATAAATATTTATATCTCCTATCGTATATTTTTGATGCGTAGAGTCAGGTAAAGGGGGCATCAATTCTAGAAAAATATCAACTGAATGGTTGTTAAGTGAACTATCACCTTTAATACTGAGGTAGTTTGTTGCAAAGTTAGCATATCCTTGATTTTGCATTGCAATAGACATCCTGGTCAATTCTAAGTCGAATGATCCAGCATCGATATAATCTCCTTTTTCAATAAGAGCTTGAGGACGAATAGACTCTAATAGCTGTAAAGCATCATTATCGTTGCCTAAATATTCTATTGAATTTATTTTATATCTCTTTTTAGGATCTACTTTATAAGTGATCTTGGTTTTTTGATCCCCTGTTATTACCTCATATTTTACCTCAGCATCATAGAATCCCTTTTTGTTTACCAGGTAATTCTCAATAGAGTATGCTGTTTCATAAGCTTTAGATTCATCATAAATTGATGGATCCTGACTTATATAATTTCGTAAAAATCGATTGTACCATGATGAATCACTTGGAGCACTATTTTTGAAATAGACATACTCTCTTGGAAGGAAAAAGAACCAGTTCGTATTTGGCTCTTGATTGATAAGATTATTTATACTTGTGTTGAAAAGATATTTGTTTTCAATTTCTTCTTCAGAAACAATCTCTATTTTGTTCTCTTCAAGTAAAGTTTCTCCTTCATTTAGGTATTTAGTACTATTGCAAGCAGAAACCATGATCGAAATCATAACTATACATAAAAACCAAAACCTTTGCTTGCTATTTTGAACGGTCATACTACCTTTACCAAAAATACAATTTGTGATTACTAACAATCAAATAAAATTTGTCAAATCTCTTCATCAGAGTAAGTTCAGGCAAAAGTATAATAATTTCATCGCCGAAGGAGATAAAATTGCACAAGAAATATTACAAAATGAATCCTATAAGCTCGTTCACATTTTTGCCACCAAAGAATGGATAGAAATTAATGCTGAAATTGTCAAACCTTATGTCTCTATTTTAATTGATATTCTTCCACCTGATATGTCTAAAATATCGACTTTAAAAACGAAGTCGCCTATATTAATAGTATTGGAGAAAGTGCCAGAACCTTTAGATTATGAGAATTTTAACAGTGGAAATGTTATCTATTTAGATGATGTGCAGGATCCAGGTAATCTGGGGACAATCATAAGAATAGCCGACTGGTTTGGGGTAAGTACTATAGTAAGAAGCAAAGGATGTGCAGATTTTTATAACCCTAAAGTGATTCAATCTACAATGGGTAGTTTTCTTAATGTTTCTCTTTTTACAGAAGAATTTGAAGAAATTGACATTACAAAACATAAAACTGTCGGTGCAGTAATGCATGGTACTTTACTTTCAGAATTCAAGTGGCCTTCTTATACAATGCTTATCATGGGTAATGAAGGTAAGGGAATATCAGCTGCAATTCATCAAGAAATAGATCATCATGTGACAATACCTGGAAGTGAAAGTAGGGTAGCTGATTCTCTTAATGTGGGAATGGCTACAGGAATACTTATCGGCTCTATGTTTATGAAATAATTTAGAAACTAAATAGAATACCTATTAATGTAGCCGATAGTAGTGATGCCAGAGTTCCACCAAGTAATGCTTTTAGACCAAATTCAGATAAATTCTTTCTTTGTCCAGGTGCCAAGAAGCCTATACCTCCTATCTGTATACCAATAGACGCAAAGTTGGCAAATCCGCAAAGCATATATGTTGCCATGATAATACTTTTTTCATGGGCTAAATGAAGCGCATTTTCTGGATTCTTTAGTTCAGCAAGTTGTATATAACCTACGAATTCTGAAGCTGCCAGTTTGATTCCAAGCAATTGACCCATAAGAGTTGTATCTTCTGATGCCACACCTATAAGCCACATAAGAGGGGAAAAAATGTAACCTAGAATAAATTCTAATGAAAGGGCAGAATAAGGTGTCGAGCTTTTGATTAGTTCATTGATAGAAGTCCAGTTTATTTCTGTACCATATATATGATCAATGGATCCAACTCCTCCCAAAATACCATTTATCATTGCAATAAATGCCACAAAAACAAGTAGCATCGCTCCTACGTTGGCAGCAAGTTTTAGACCTTCAGTGGTCCCAGTAGATATAGCATCCAAAATATTTGCACCTATTTTCTCAGAACTTACATTGACATTTGAATCTACCTCTTCGGTTTCTGGAAATAGCATTTTAGACATAACTATCGCGCCAGGAGCAGCCATTACAGATGCAGCCAATAGGTGTTTTGCAAATTTTAATCTGAGCACTGGATCATCGCCACCTAAGAAACCAATATAAGCGGCCAATACGCCTCCCGCTACTGTAGCCATACCACCGATCATAACCAATAAAATCTCTGATTTAGTCATTTTTTCGAGATATGGTTTTATCATAAGAGGAGCTTCCGTCTGCCCTAGGAATATATTACCAGCCACACTAAGACTTTCTGCTCCTGAGATTTTTAACACTTTTGTCATGATTTTAGCTAGGATGCTTATTACTTTCTGAATGATCCCTAGATAGAATAGTACCGATGTAAGTGCTGAGAAGAATATAATCGTAGGTAATACTTGGAATGCAAAGATATACCCGAAAGAACTAGCATCTAGTAAGTTACCCATAAGGAATTTACTTCCATCAAGCGTGTAGTCCAAGATATTGGTAAACACTTTACCACCAAAATCGAAAATTGATCCAATAAATGACAAGTCAATTCTTCTATTGCCAATGTTAAATCCAATATCTGATCCTTTTAATATACCTACCGCAAGAATAAATTGAATCAATAAACCATAACCTACTGTTCTCCAGTTGATCGCTTTTCTGTTGCTACTAAACAAAAACGCAATTGCTAGTAGAACCACCATTCCTAATGCTCCTCTTGCTATTGATACAAATACATCCATCGATATTGTTTTGGGTTAACTAAATTCGAGACAAAGTAAGTTATTTTTAATAGTATTCAGCAATATAGCGTTCAGAGATAAAGTCACTTTCTTAGATTTTAAGAGAAAATGCTATTTTGTTAGCCGCTTTCTTTGAAATCATTAAGTTGCATATTCCATCAAAAGTTTTAGTTGTCGTTTATTGAATAAAACGATTAGTGCTTTAAATTCTAATTTACTGAGTCGTAGAATCGCTGGGTCGCCTTATGATTTATACTATATCAGAATACATATCAAAGCAATTTGGCGATCATCGATTCAAGAAGTTTCGCAAAAACGACATTAACTCATGTGGTTTTTGCTAAAAAAAAATACTGAGAATGAATTGCAGCTTCAGAAGTTTGATCGCTAGGAGAATTACAGAAAATTCGTATCATTGCATTTGCGAAAAACACTTTAGTTCAAACGTATATCATATGCTCGTAATTGGGATTTCAGGAGGTAGTGGATCAGGTAAAACATCTTTTATTAGAGATATCAAAAAGCAATTTGCTGATAGTGAAATAACACTCCTTTCTCAGGATGAGTATTATAAGCCAAGAGAAGAGCAAGTTACTGATAGTAAAGGTTTCAAGAACTTTGACCTTCCGACTTCTATTGATCTTGACGGGTTTGTTAGCGATATAAAAAAACTTAAAAACAGGAAAACAGTTACAAGGAAAGAGTATACCTTCAATAATGAAAAGAAGGATTCTAAAATGCTAGAATTTAGTCCTACTAATATTCTTATTGTGGAGGGCTTATTTATTTTTCATCATGAAGAGATCAGAAGCTTACTTGATTTTAAGATTATGATTTATGCAAGTAGTGCTCTTACTGTAATACGAAGAATACAGCGTGATAGAATTGAGCGTAATTATCCTTTAGAAGATGTTCTTTATAGGTATGAGCATCATGTTTTACCAGCTTTCGAGAAATTTATAGAACCTTATATTGATGAGGTTGATATGGTGGTAAATAATAATAAGAACTATAATAAGGCTCTGAATATGTTTGTAAACTATCTGAAGACATTGATCTGAGACTATTCTAACCCTTTGTTTTTTTCAATAGACTATTTATAAAGTTTAATTATCTTTTCGAACAAATATTTTATTTAACTCTGAATTTTTCCTGATATATAGATATTAGATTTATCTTTAAAGTGAAAATCTAAAAACTATAAATTGGATAACTTATTAAGTGATTTAGTAGTAGTAGAACTTGCATCTGTTCTTGCAGGACCGTTGGCCGGTAGTTTTCTTGCAGAGTTAGGTGCGAGGGTGATCAAGGTCGAAAATAGCAATATTGGTGGAGATGTTACACGCCAATGGAAGCACCCCTCGGAAGATGCGGAAGCTAGTGTGAGTGCGTATTATGCGAGTGCGAATACGGGTAAAGAAATTTTATTCCTTGATTTGCAATCAAGTGAAGACTATCAAAAATTGATAGGTCTAGTAGCTTCTGCGGATATTGTTATTTCAAATTTTCAAAAGCGGACAGCCAAAAAGTTAAAAGTTGATTATGAATCTGTTAAATTAATTAATCAAAAGATAATTTTTGCGCAACTAGTAGCCTATAGTTATGATGACCCAAGGCCAGGTTACGATCTAATCATGCAGGCTGAAACTGGATTTATATCTATGAATGGTTCTGATCATGGTGGAATAGCAAAAATGCCAGTGGCATTGATAGATGTAATTGCTGGTCATCAGATAAAAGAAGCCATTCTTCTTGGGGTTATTACTAAGTTGAAGACAGGGAAAGGATCCTATTCTGAAGTCTCGTTGTATAAATCAGGAATAAGTGCGTTGGCCAATCAAGCTTCTAATTATTTAATGAATAATAATGTTCCATTTCCGATGGGAACTTTACACCCGAATATTGCTCCATATGGTGATATTGTTACAACAAGTGATAACTTTATCGTGATTTTAGGCGTAGGATCTGATAAACAGTTTGAAAAACTAGGGAAAACCCTTAACTTAGCGAAACAGTTGCTACATACATTTAGCCTTAATAAGGAAAGAGTAGACAGAAGACAGGAATTGATAACTTCTTTACAAGCTACTTGTAAAGATATGAGTTACGAAGATTTGTCTATAAAACTTAGAAATGCGAAAATCCCGTTTTGCAGAGTATCAGACTTGGATAAAGTCTTTCGGACCCCACTTGCAATAGAAATGATTATTGAAGAAACTATAGAAGGTCGACATACTTCTAAGGTTAAGAATGTCGCCTTTGATCTGATTATCAATTGATTAGGTGTTGATCCATGAAATGTTAAAGTAGATAAGTACTTTAATCTTAATATTGATTTTTCTAGTATAGTTTTTGTACCTTATAATTTAAGATAGATTGTTGATTTAATATTTATAATCTATTTATTTGTAGTTGAGAATATTACGTATATCGTAAATTGTTAATATAAAACAATTTGATTTGAAAAAGCTGACATATTATCTATTTGCCCTTTTTATGATGAATTTATTTTCATCAAATGAGATGATGGGACAAGATTTGCATTATTCACAATTTTACAATTCTCCCCAGACCGCTAACCCTGCGTTGACGGGAATTTTTAAAGGTGATAAGCGATTCATGGCTAATACTCGTGATCAATGGAGATGGGTTCCTGTACCGTGGTTTACTATGGGTGCAGCTTATGATCAAAAATTTCTACCCAAAAAGTCAGACAAATACTTTTGGTCAGGAGGAATTAATTTCTATCATGATAGACAAGGTGATTCTAAATTGAACTTAAGTACCCTTAATGTTTCTGGGAGCTACAGTAGAATATTGAATGCACAAAACATCATAACTGGTGGTCTAACTTTAGGTTTTTCCTCTAGAGGTTTTGCACCTAATGATTTAACATGGGATAAGCAGTGGAATGGAGTTTCTCCAGATTTTGGAATAGGATCTGGTGAGAATTTTAACACCGAAAGAATCTACTTCCTAGAAACAGGTGCAGGAATTAACTACAGATATCAAAGAAGTAATCGAACTAAATTGGATCTAGGTGTTGGTGCTTTTCACTTGATTGAGCCAAGTGCAGGGTTTTATAATAATTCTGATCAAAAACTACCGATGAACATAAATCTTACCGGTATTGCTTCTCTTTTTGTTATTGATGTGTTAGATATTCAACTTCACGCACTTCATCAAATACAGAACGAGTATAGAGAAACTATTTTAGGCGGTCTTGCAAAATTATATGTAAGTCAAAAGAGAGGGAAAGAGACACAACTACATTTTGGTATGGGCTATAGAACTACAGGATCATTGATTCCGACTATCGCTGTAGAATATACACAGTTTTATCTGGGTGCCAATTATGATATAGATGGAACAGATTTTAATACGATAGAAAGTAGCCGTAAGGGTGCGTTGGAAATTCATTTTCGATATACAATTACTGATGTGAAACCGTTGAAAGATTTCAAAGTATGTCCAATCTATTAATCCCAAAAATGAATATGCACAATATGAAGAAGTATATATCCATATTAGTAATCTTGACATTCGCGGTAAGTTCAGTTTTAGGCCAGACAAAAAAAGCTTTCCTGAAAGCTGCCGATGAAGCTTACGCACAAAAGAATTTTTACGGAGCCCTTAAATGGTACTCCGAAGCCTTAGAATTTGAAGAGGATGATCCTGAATTAATATATAAAGTTGCAGAGTCTGCAAGAAATTTCGAAGCATATGATCTTGCTGCCGAAAAGTATAAAATAGTTGCTGACTCCTTAGGAGAAGATAAATATCCAGCGGCTGCTTACCACTTGGGTGAAATGTACTACCGACTTGGTAAATATGATGATGCAAAACAGTATTATAATTTGTATCTGTCTGAATATAGCAGCACCGATTCTCTGAAAACAATAAGTGCCAATAAAGAGCTTAAATCGATAGAGTTTGCACTTTCTAGAATGGAGGATATTGACAAAAGTGCGGACTTAATACAAATGGAATCTGAAGTTAATACTCCTTATTCTGAATTTGGAGCTATAAAAAAGGATGAAATTCTATATTTTACTACAATGAGGTATGTTGAAAAGGACTCACCTGAATTTCCAGCAAGAAGTATATCAAAAATACACACCCTAGAAGAGGAAGAGAATATAGATATTCAAGGAGATTTGAATGATTCTAACTTTTTGATTTCCCACACTACATTTAGTTCTGATGGAACCGTATTGTACTACACTATCTGTGAGTATATTAATTCTGAGGATGTGAGGTGCGATATCTACAGTAGATTCAGAAACGATGACGGTACTTTCGGAGAGAAGAAAAAATTGCCTTCACCTATCAATATAGATTCAGTTACGAATACACAGCCCCAAGTTTCGTTTGATTCTACTTTGATGAAAGATGTGCTTTATTTTGTTTCTGATAGAGAAGGTGGAGAGGGAAAATTAGATATATATAGAGCGATTTTAGGTGACAATGATTCTTACAATGCACCTGAGAATATGACAGAGTTCAATACATCAGGAAATGATGTTACTCCATTTTACCATACAACAACAGGTACGATGTATTTCAGTTCTGATGCTAGAGAAGGTCTTGGTGGATATGATGTATACTTCTCGGAGAGATCTAAAAATGGTTATTTGGAGCCTATACATATGAGAATACCGATCAACAGTAGCTACCATGACCTCTATTATGTGCTCGATGCTACAAGTGAAGAAGGCTATTTTTCTACGAATAGAGAAGGTACTATGTATCTTGATCCTACACAAAAGGCTTGTTGTTTTGATATTTACAAAGTAGAATATGATGAAGTTATTCTTGATCTAAATTCAATTGTTTTTGATGATTATACAAAAGAAGCTTTAGAAGGTGCTACGGTAACTCTAATAGATGGTATTACAAGTGATACAATCAAGTCTCTGATTAATGTTGATGGAAATGATTTCTATTTCAAGGTAAGGAAAGACAGAGAGTACACAATACAGGTTACAAGACCATTTTATAATAGTCAAACTATAGGTCTAAGTACAGTAGGAATTACTGAATCTACTAAAATTGATAAAAAGATCTATCTCAAAACGGATAGAATGCAATTGGTTATAGAGACTTTCAACAAGAGGACAAAAGATGAATTGACCGGAGTAGAAGTGACTATGAAGAACTTGACTAATGGTGATGTAGATACAGTCGCAGTTAATGACACTGGAAATAAATTTCACTTCTATACTGAATTAGGTAGTAAGTATGAAATCCAAGCAAGTAAGTTTGGGTTTGTAACAGAAATAGATATTGTAGACCTTATTGATGTGACTGAACCTATCTTAATCAATCATAAATTATACTTGGAAGTCTTCGATATCGAAGACTATATGCCAGTGATAGTTTACTTCGAAAATGATCAACCAAACCCAAATAGTAAGTCTACTTCGACAGACGCAATATATGGGGACCTGTTCAAAAGTTACATGAATGAAAAGCTAGACTACATCAAAAATAATACTAAGAACAAGAAAAATAACGACAAAGCACTAGCACAGAAAAATCTTGATGCATTTTTTGAGGGGGATGTCGTAGGTGGATATGATAAATTAAAGCGTTTCATGAGAGCCCTTAAGAAAGAACTTGAACTTGGAAGAAGCCTAGAAATCGCAATTAAAGGATATACTTCCCCACTTGCGGATTCAAGGTATAATTTAGCAGTAGGTCAAAGACGAGTATCAAGTGTAAAGAATGAATTACTCCAGTACGAAAATGGATATTTTAGACGGTTTGTAGAAGAAGGTAAATTGATTATAACTGATATATCATTCGGTGAGGAAACATCTCCAGCGGATGTAAGTGATAAAATAAATGATAAATCTGAATCTAAGTACGGATTGGGAGCAAGCAAAGAGAGAAGAGTTCAAATCGTAAAAATAACCGACCAATAATTGGTATAAAAGATATAAGCTATGAAAATAATGATATCAGATACCAGATCAATAAGAAAAACAACTTGCAGTTATATGCTAAGTGATTGGTATAATTTATATATAAAAAGTATGGTTACTAAAACTATCAAAGTTATTCTATGTTTCTTGCTGTTTATTTTATTCGGCGCTTCGGATGCAAATTCAACACACGTAGTCGGTGGAGAATTGAAGTATAGGCATATTGATGGTGATCAATATGAAATAATATTAACATTTAGAAGAGATTGTCTGAATGGTGCTGTTGACGCACAGTTTGATGACCCCGCTAGAATATGGGTTTTTAACGGTGATGGGAATATCCAAAATGGTATTATTGAGAATGGTTTATTTAGATTGGATTTTAATACAAATGATACGCTTAACCAAGTCATAATGAGTGATTGTGGATTTGAAGGTACTCAAGTATGTGTAGAAGAGACGATATATAGAGGATTACTACGTTTGCCTTTTAACCCGGGTGACAATGGATATATACTTGCATATCAAAGATGTTGTCGAAATATGACAATAGAAAATATATTAGACCCTCAATTGGTTGGAGGAACTTGGACAACAGTTATTACTCCTGAAGTTCAAGCTCTTAATAATAGTAATGATAGCCCAAATTTTTTAGACTGGCCTCCTTTATATGTTTGTGCTAATGAGGATGTGAATTTTGATCATTCAGCAATTGATCCAGACGGTGATTCTCTTGTCTATAAACTTTGTACACCATTAGATGGAGCTTCTTTTGACGAACCTGTGGCATTGTTTGCTTCAAAACCTCCTTATATTCCAATTTCTTGGAAACCTGATTTTAGCCTTAATAATTTACTAGGAGGTATTCCATTACAAATAGACTCTGAAACAGGACTAATGACCGGTTCACCTAATCTGGTAGGACAGTTTTTAGTTGGTATTTGTGTAGAAGAATATAGAGATGGCGTAAAGATTGGTGAGACGAGAAGAGATTTTCAATATAATGTTAGAGTATGTAGTGATCCTCCAACTGCGCTTTTTGAAGCTAACGAAGGAAACTGTGATGGACCTGAAGTGGATTTTGATAATCAAAGTTTAGGTGCTTCTGCATATCAGTGGAATTTTGATTTTCCTACAGCAGATACAAATTTTATCTCCACTGATGAAAATCCAGAATTTATCTATAATATACCTGCAGTATATGATGTGCAGCTTATTGTTACTAGGGGAGCTGACGCATGTTCTGATACTATAGTGAAACAAATAGCAGCTATATTCTCGGATATTGATGTAAAATATGATCTAGAAATACAGGCTTGTAATGAGGATGGTGGATATATCATTCGACTTACTGGTCAGTCTGAAGAACCTGAGGAAGGTTTTGAAATTATAGGCTCTGAGTGGATGATTACCCAAAATGGCTCTACGCAAACGTTTAATACCAATATAATAAATGTAATTATTGAAGCGGATGATTTCATAGTACAGCTTCAAACAGAATCTACTACTGGATGTAAGAAAACCTTAATCGATACAGTTGAAATAAGCGATTTTGAACATATAGCTGATTTTGATTTTGTACTAGCATCATGTCCAGATTTGGGTACGGCTACTATCGCTTTTGGAGATATATCTGATGCGCTCAATATTTTTGATTCTCCAGATGGCTATAGTTGGACTGTTATAGATGGAAGTTTGGAGACAACCTACACTGACTCTAGCTTTACATATGATGTTATAGATGAAAACGTAATTGAAATTACTTTGGTTGTTGATTTTGGCGGCGGTTGTAATGCGACTGTTACAAAAGAGATTATGGTTCAAGATATTGTACCTCAAGCATCTTATATACTACAGCCTATAAGTTGTCCTGACGATGGAACTGTAGATTTAAGCTTCATCAGTACATCAGAGGATGGTAATCCTGACTTTGTAATTACTAGTACGAATTGGACTATTACTGTTGGGGAACAAGTGCTAACGGGAACCACAGATACTTTCAATGTCAATGTTCCAAAAGATTCGCTTCTAACTATAGAACTGATAGTCAATTTTGAAAACGGTTGTGGTGATGTGATTACAGAATCATTTATTCCGGGACCATTTGCTACCGTTTCATTTGATGCTGATGCCATGGTAATATGCATAGGAGATACTTTACCGTTTGTAAGTAATCCGAATAGCAATTTCACATATACTTGGAATCCTGAAACGGGGCTTGTTTTCGATGCTCCGTATAGTAATTCTAATCCAGGATTGATTGGTATAGCGGATACAGTATACATGGTATCTGTGACTGATGATCTTTGTACCGTAGAGTCAGTGTTTATGGTATTTGTACTAGATAGTGAGAACTTGAGCATAGCTGGTGACTCAATTACCTGTGATGGACTGGTAGAATTAGTAGCGGCAGGTGGAATAAGTGATGGGGAATTCGAATGGTCATTGACTACTGATTTTACAGACATAATATACGTAGGAGATACACTAAAAACTAGTTTTGATGGGCAAGTACAAACATTTTATGTACGGTTTACGGGGGAATCATGTAAAGATCCATATGCAGAGCATACCGTTATTTTATCTGATATTTTTGATGTAGTGTTTAACGGAGATCCTGTGAGAGTTTGTTTAGGTGATACCGTACCACTATTAGAAAATCCAAACCCTTTACTCACGTATGAGTGGTCACCTCTTATTGGGATACATTTTACAGATCCTACTGATGGGAGTACTGCACAAGTAATAGGGATTGAAGATTTTACTTATAATGTCACTATATTCGACGATTTCTGCTCATTGGATACATTTATAAATGTAATAATTGCAGATACACAAGAATTTGATCTCGCAGGAGATAGCATTGTATGTGATGAAAATGTACAATTAATAGCAATTGGTGCTACAGGCATAGGAGTTTACCAATGGTCATTAGATGCTAACTTTACAACAATCCTCTATGAAGGAGATACATTAAATACAGTTTTAGTAGGAACATCGACAACTTATTATGTTCAATTTACAGATAAGACATGTGGTGATCTAGTACTTCCATATGATGTAAGATTATTTGTATTTGATCTTCTATACGCTGAGCCATTTAAGATTTGCCCTGGTGACACTTTGACATATACGGTATTTAATCAAGGAGAAGGACCTCTTACATGGTCTTGGGACGATGATATTCATATAGTATCGGATGATGATACGAACATGCCAACTATTGGTGTAGGTATTGATGAAACGGAAGATTTTGAACTTATTTTCACGGCTACTAGTCCTACTGGATGTACGATGACCGATACTGTTTCTTTCGAATTAATGGATAATCCTATTGTTGATTTTAATTTTGAGTTGACAGAATGTGGTCAGTTTACAGTTTGCTTTGCCATAGACAGTAGTTATATCGGTTTCCCTTCATGGAATTTTGGTGATCCGACGACAACAGATGATGTTAGTTTAGATGCTGCACCTTGTTATACTTATGCAGCTGCAGGAGTTTATGATGTAACTTTATCTAATTTGACATCGATATGCGCCTTTGAGACTGTATTCAAAACAGTAACGATCAACGAAGAAGTTACTTTGGATCCATTAAATGATCAAGTGATATGTTTAGGAGAGAATGTAAGTTTTTCAGCAACATCTCCTGATAACAATATCTCTTTTGTTTGGTGTGATATTAATGGAGATACATTACAATTTGGAGCTGATATCGAATTGCCAGTTAATGAAGAGTTTGACCTTATAATTAAAGCAGAGGATCCAAATGGGTGTTTTGATATGGATACTGTTAATGTGAAACCATTTGAATTTGATATAATGGATAATGTCCCAGAAGTATTCTGTACTGATGAAGAAACGAATATCGAAATTACTGTAAATGATGGTCAAGATGGATTTACTTTCGAGTGGGGTCCAGATGACTGTGTTTTAAGTGGTGGCGATACTGGTAATCCAATTTTGGTAGCTGCAAATGGTAAGACCTATTCAGTTACGATCACAAATATAGACCTAGGGTGTGTTTTCGACACAACATATAATATAACAACTACTAGCTTCACGGTAGAGCTGGATGCTGAGGATCAAGATGGATTAAATACAGATATCATAAATCAAGGAGATGAGGTAACTATTTTTGTCATAGATGCTGAAGATTTATATACTTATGAGTGGAGTGATGGCTCGTTTGATGATGAATTAATTGTAAGCCCAGAAGAAACTACTACTTATTCTGTAACTGTTACTGATGATATGGGCTGTACTGCCACTGATGAAATAACGATTACAGTAAGATTACCACAATGTGACGAAACAGATGTATTTCTCCCTTCTGCCTTCACACCTAATGGCGATGGAACTAATGATGTTCTTTTCCTAAGAAGTAACTTTATTGATGCTATGGAACTTGTCATCTTTAATAGATGGGGAGAAGAAGTATTTTCCTCAAAAGATCAATCTCTTGGCTGGGATGGTACATATAAAGGTGAGAAACTAGCTCCTGATGCATATGCTTATACACTAAGAGTAACATGCATAAATCAAGTTGATTATGCAATTAGAGGAAATATAAGTTTACTTAAGTAATGGAAAAAAAAAAAATTGGCCAATTCAGGCTAGAGCTTTTGTTAATATTCGAGGCGCAAAAGGCGGAGTTATCTAGCGCATAATGAGTATTTTTTTTTTTGCAACGAAGGATAGGGACAAAAGTTCAGCATCAAATGGATAAGCTATTTTTCAACATTACTAAGTAGTAAATGAAATAAAAATACGTACCACCTTTCAGATGATTCTGGATGGTGGCTATTTCTTCACATGAAAAGATATTAGAAATATAATTTTTGTTGTTCAACAAAATCGTTTTCATTTTTCTTCTTAGATTTGATTACATATAGATATGGATTTTCAATTATTATTTTATTTTGGAATGTGGCAGCAAGTCACCTGCTTCTTTGCATTCCTTGGTTTGATGTCTATCTGGTATCATATAGGTAGAAAGAAGGGAGACTTTGGACAAGTATGGTTGGCGCTCTCTATCCTTTGTTGGAGTATATCGGGTATAGTAGACTCTAAATATGGTGGAGCCATGCAGTATCACTTGAATTGTCAGCCTAGTTTAACAGATTCAAATGTATTTTATGAAAGTCAATTGATTCAACTGAACGGTTGGAAGTCTATTTTATCTTTATGCAACAGTCTATTTATTCTTCTCGCACTTCCTTGGTTTAAATATCTACCAATAGTTCTAGAGCAAGTCATTAAATCCAAATATTGGCCCATTATCGTAGGAATACCTTTTCTTTTTTCTTTGCTATCGACGATTAGAAAGTTCTACTCTAATAGTTCTATTTCGCTGATCAGTGAACTAGATGTTTATTACTCTATACTTACGCTGCTTGTATTGGGCATTGTTCTATGGGAGTCGTTTACAAAAAGAAGACTTGTTCTGTTAGCTGTTTTATCTGCGGTTTGTATTCTTATCACTTTCGCCGCACAAGTATTCAAGCTCACGGATGATGGAAATACACAAGTTCTCTTTTCAGCTATCTTTAAAACAGCTTTAATAATGATATTTTTTGCTCTAGCACTTAGTTGGGTAAAGGATTTGACAGAACGTATTCAAATCAAAAGTGGAAATATTTTTCTTAAATTATCAAAGATTAAAAATGGAAGGTCATTTAATAGTATGCTTGCTATAACTGGACTTACTGGACAGAAAAGTAAAGAAATTAGTTTAACCAATAAAAATTATGAATTACTTAAATTATTTATGGATCGGAAAATTGGACCCAGTGAAGGATGGCTTGAAATTAAGCCGAAATCAAACAATAGAACTGGAATTCTCTATGACATCAATGATCACAATGAGATCAAAAGATTAATACATTCTATCCTTGATGGAGTATATGGAAGAAACCTTTGGTCAAAAACAGAACATGAACTTCCTCTTAAAGAGGCTTTCTTAGAAATGTCAAGTGTGAAAGAAAGAATGATTCGGTTGGCTATTCCTAAAGAAAACTTGGATAATTAGAGGTGGATTGAACTCTTCGGTAAAATATAACAAAGGCGATACCTCCTTATAAAGTAACGCCCTTTATGTAATCAGATTTGGTATTAACAATCAATAGTTATTTTATTTTAATTCCACCAATGCCATTCGCTGTCATTAAAACATTTTGGATCTTTTACTTTCCCATTAGCATTAGCATGATTTGCTTGAATCTCTAAGAGGTTATTTTCGATGGTTACATCATAAGCTCGATCGTATTCATTTCCATTAGTAGTTCTCCATTTTATATAATATCCAAGTCCTTTATGGTCTTCAAGAATATTGCTGAACCATATTGAGATATCATTAGAATCTACATTCTTGTCAAATGATAGATCAAGGTATGGTTTCGAATCTGCTGAAACTGTATTGATTTTTAAAGTTCCTAAACTATTATCTGTGTACACTTTACCTTCATACCTCACAAAATCTTGAGGAAATCCAGTTCCCGAAACTGTCATTGTCCATGCGACTTCCTTGTTATCATTTATGTATTGGACAATCAATGATACTTCATACTTTTTTCCTCCCATATCCTTTATTACTTGATATGAATATTACCATTCCCATGTTAGATCCCCCAATATCTTCGGCATCATAATTAAAAGAGTTACGAAATGCAATGATGGGAGTTGCTACACTTGGAATATTAGATGCCGCTAGGTTTTCTGGGTTATCATTACTTCCTTCTTTTTTGCAAGATTATATAGAGCAAACAATAACCCAACAATAAAACATATTTTACTTGCCTTTTTCCAGCATAAGTTTTCTTTTGAATGAACTACGTCGATGCAAGCATACGATTTATCAACTTACATTGTGTTTTCATTTGAAGTTACTTTTCCGATGCAAGCATCGGGGAATCGACCTCTAATAGATTAAAATGCATTAATATATTATTAGCAATGCGTTATTTTATAATGCTCCGCCCTTAGATTTCACCCTACTAGTTTTGTGAAGTGATTGATTTGTTATTCAAATTTTAAATATCTTTCACATAATCTATTTGTGGCTAATTCACACTACTCTATGATAATCAATAAGATAGGCTCAATTGTCAGTAGTGACATTTCAGACATTTTGTAGACATTTCTGACTTTGTCCTTTTTTAAGACTTGATGATTCCCATTTTGGCAACTTGAAATTATTTATTAACCTATCCAAAATGTATCTATGAAATCATTAACAATTAAAAATCTATTACCCGTTCTAATTGCCTTGTTTGTTTTCCAAAATGACTGTTTCTCTCAAGGACTTGACGAAAAGATAAATGATGCTTTCATGCCGATTGCGAATTGTTGGGATGCATTGGTTTTCACTAAAGTCGGCTACGGTGATTATTCAGTTCCACTTGTCTTAATCTTATTAATGGGAAGTGCTGCTTTCTTTTCAATCTATTTCAAATTTGTAAATATTAGAGAATTTTGGACAGCTATAAAAGTTGTAAGAGGTAAGTATGATCATCTAGAGGCCTCAGCTACGAAAGAGCAATTAAACGTAAACTTATCTGATGACGATATAGTCGGGACTCTCAAAGATGAAAGTCATCATGGTGAAGTCAATCATTTTCAAGCATTAGCAACTGCAGTATCAGGAACTGTAGGTTTGGGAAATATAGCTATGGTCGCTGTAGCTATCGGTATTGGTGGCCCCGGAGCTACCTTTTGGATGATCATTGCTGGATTATTGGGTATGTCAACTAAGTTCGTTGAGTGCACACTAGGAGTTAAATATAGAGATATAGATGTTGATGGTAATGTCTATGGTGGTCCGATGTACTATATCTCAAAAGGACTAAAAGAAATGGGATTCACGCAACTCGGTAAAGTTGTCAGTGTAGTTTTCGCTGTCTTTTGTATAGGTGCGTCTTTTGGAGGAGGCAATGCATTCCAATCCAATCAAGCTGCAGCTCAGATTATCACTAGATTTGGAATTGAGAGTTCGTCTGCAGGAACGATTATAGGATGTGTTTTTGCAGTATTAGTTGGAATCGTAATCATTGGCGGTGTCAAACGTATAGCACAAGTAACTGAGAAGGTTGTCCCCTTTATGGCTGCTTTTTATGTCTTGTCAACCTTGATTATACTAGGAATGAACTTCAGTCTTATTGATGATGCAATAGGGCAAATTATATCAGAAGCATTCTCACCAAGAACTACTATAGTGGGAGGAATAGTTGGTGCTATGATCCAAGGGTTCAGAAGAGCTGCATTCTCAAATGAAGCGGGTGCAGGATCTGCTGCTATTGCACATTCTGCGGTTAATACCAAATATGCAGCATCTGAAGGGTTAGTTGCGCTCTTAGAACCATTCATAGATACTGTAGTAATCTGTACGATGACGGCTTTGGTAATTGTGATATTCAATATGTCTGGTGCATTCGAGTATGGAGATAGTTTAAATAACGAAGTGCTAATGATAGCTACAGGTGAGAGGGTAGGAGGGGTGAATCTAACCTCGATGGCATTTGATAGCTCTATTCCTGGGTTCTCGTATTTACTGGCTATTGCAGTTGTTATGTTTGCATTTTCTACAGCCATATCTTGGTCATACTATGGACTTCAATCTTGGAAGTATTTGTTTGGAAAAAGCAAGGCAATGGATTTAACTTACAAGTTTATATTTTTGATTTTCACAGTCTTAGGTGCAGCGGTTACTATGGATGCAGTGATTAAGTTTTCTGATGCTATGATTTTGGCGCTTGTATTTCCAAATATGATTGGGCTGTTTTTTTTATTTAGGAAAGTAGGAGAGGAGTATTCAAAATACAAGGCAGTCATCAAATCAGAATAGTAATGACATTAGGCTATGGGAATTGTGTTTGGAATTTGAAAACATTTTGGTTCATACATCAGTTAAGCAAAGAGTTATACAAACTCTGTATGAATATAACGCATAAAATATTGTTGATATGCCGATATGATCAAGTGGTTTTCGTATGCAAAAGCTCATTTTTTTTTAACAGCTAATAAGTGAGTAAGTGGGTTTGTAACACAACGGGTATGTTTCACAAGCCATCCCCTCAAACGATCTCTCAATTAGTGCAATCTTTAAATGTCAGGGGTATTAAATATGAATATCCTAATGTAATTAGTCTTAAGCCTGTCTGATTGAAGATGTCTTGGGATAGGGTATAATTCCTTTATTATTGTCATAATCAAGCCTTGAACAACATTTCTAAATTTCTTTTTAAGAACATTTCTTTTTTAAGTATATATTGCAATATGGCTTTTGTAAATCGATTGATATTATTCCTTTTTGCTTTCTTGATATTAGAAAGTTGTTCGTTTGGTAAAAAGATCAAAGACGGGGAAACTGCGTATGAACGCAAGCAATATTCTGTTGCTATTGATATGCTTCAGAACGAGTATCATGAGGCTGAAAACAATAGACTAAAAGCACGAATAGCATATTTACTTGGTATGTCATATAGTTATCTTGAAGAGAATTCTCTTTCTATAGAATGGTTAACTAAAGCCGTAGATAAAGAATATGGTAATGAAGCTCTTTTGGAATTAGCACTTGCGTATAAAAAGGATGGTGAGTATCAATCAGCAATAAGTTCTTATAAATTGCTAAAGTCCAGCTCGAATAATAAACGACAAATTGATAGAGAAATATATGTAATCAAAGAAGTTGCTAAATGGGCGAATGAATCAGTAGAAGGTGTCAAAGTAGAATTAATGAACGATAACTCAGGGTTCTCAGAATATTCGCCTGTTTTATTGGATAATAATTTCCTTGTCTTTACTTCAGACATGACAGAGAGTACAGGCAGCGGAACATATAAATGGACTGGGAACAAACACACAGACTTATTCGTAATGCTTAAAAATGGGTCTGAGATCAAGCGATTTGATGCAACTATTAATTCAGATGCTAATGAAGGAGCCGCTTGTTTTTCTAAGGATGGTTTAGAAATCATTTTTACTAGATGTACAGAACAAAATGGTAGTGATGGTTATTGCCGTTTAATGTATAGTGAACGTTTCTCGGGTGTATGGTCAGAACCGGTCATGGTACCAATTCAAAAAGAAGGAATCAACTATGGGCAACCTACTTTTATTGAAAATGATAGTGTATTAGTGTTTTCCGCCAAAATGAAAAAGGGTACAGGCGGGCATGATCTATACTATAGCCAACGTATACTGAATGAGGATGGAAGTTTTTATTGGGGAGATGCGTATTTATTCCCCCCAACCATCAATTCTCAAGGAAATGAAATGTTTCCAAGTGGAGATGGTGATACACTATATTTTTCATCTGATTACTTTGCAGGTCTTGGTGGCTTAGATCTATTCAAAACTTGGATTCAACCAAACGGTGAATGGGCACCACCACAAAACCTTAAGAAACCGATTAATTCGTCGTTTGATGATTTTGGATATATAGTCGATTATGATGCTAAACTACGCGGCAGTGAAGTCCAAAAAGGATTTTTTACATCTTCTAGAGCTGGATACGGTAAAGAAGATATATATAGATATGAGAGGAATAGGGTAGAGCCCCCTATATCTGATGATATACCAATAGATGAAGTTACTATAGAAGTAGAGATCTATCTAGCTGGGATGACAAAAGCTGTTGAATACAATGATGCCAATGATCCTAATAGTGGAATTAAAGGTAAAATTAACTTAGATGAATGCTATATAACAATATCAGCTGGAAAAGAAACTGAAAATGTATATTCTGATGAAGCTGGACAATTTATAGTACCGCTTAAGAAAGACAAAGATTATAGTATTAAAGCTGGCAAAATAGGATATCTAAATGCACTCGAAACTTTCTCTACCAAGAATTTAGTTTTAGAAAAAGGACAACTTTCAACCACCGTCAATGTAGAATTAGTTCTAAATAGAATATTTACAAATGTTGAAATAACACTAGAGAATATCTATTACAACTTTAATAAATCTGATATTAGATCTGATGCAGAACCAACACTTGATAGTCTGTGCCAATTATTAATACAAAATCCACAGATAAATATTCAATTGTCTTCACATACTGATTGTAGAGGCGATGACGAGTACAATCTAATTTTATCTCAGAAAAGAGCGGAATCTGCTGTTGCTTATATGGCTAGAAAAGGAGTCTCAATTACTAGAATGACAGCCAAAGGATATGGTGTGACCGCTCTATCTATTAATTGTATTTGCGATGACTGTACAGAAGAGGATCATCAAGTAAATAGAAGAACTACATTCAAAATACTTGAATAAGCGTTTAGTATTCCGTAGTAAATTTACTTTTGTCAATTTGAAATTTGAATACATCGGGCCTTGCATAATGACCACTTGTAGCAAGATTCATTCGTTCTGTTTATAGACTTGTTAATGGCGGCAATTCATGATATATAATACGGTAAACACCATACTGAGGTTCTAAAAGGTATTCTCCATTAGGATCAATAATACAACTTCCACCATCCAATAGATATTCACTACCGTTATCTTTGACCTCTGGCGCAATTGTAAGATTATTTGGAATATCGGCTTTTCTTATTAAATGTCCCATCGCACCAACAAAGCACCTCCCTTCAAACGCATAATGCTTACTCGCTAGTTTATGACTAGATTTCACAGCTGGACAAAGACCAAAGTGAATATCTTCTCCTTCATCATGCATGGCTTGCCAAGTGAGTGGCATCCAATGTTCCCAGCATATCAATCCTCCTATATTCCCATGTGGCGTTGCTATCGTTCTTAGTCCTTGTGCATCACCATAACCATGAATCATTTTCTCATTATATATAGGCATCAGCTTTCTATGATCGACAACTATTCTGCCCGTAGAATCAATGATAAGTAGGGTATTGTAAAGGTTCCCGTTTCCTTTCCCTTTTTTTACGGCTTCATTGGCACCGAAAACAATATACTTCTTAGCTACTTGGGCTGCATGCTGGATTTTCGATATCTGTGTCCCTGGTATTTCTATACCATCTTCATACATCTGAGCCCATACTTCCTTTACCTCTTTTTGATCCCATCTTCCCATATGAATACTATGGTCAATCCATGCAGGATAACCACTTAACCAGCCCTCACCAAAGACAATAATATCTGTGGAAGACTTTGCAGCTTCATGTATGTACTTTATGGCTTTTGCAACTGATTTAATAGTATCTAGGAATACTGGATATTTTTGGACTAAGGCAAGCTTTTGTCATATGCAAACGAAATTATAAGGCAAGAGTATGTAAATCACTTTGCAATAAAAACTTAAGAAAGAGGTTCTACGTCCATTTAAATGGAAAGAGGTTTAGTTTTCCATGAAAAAATAGGATAGCACTTTTAAATTTATCGAATGTTCTATAACCTCTACCAGACACTTTTATCTCTTGTACTTTTCCATTTAATCGTTCTGCC
>JBLHWH010000069.1:0-29466 GCA_047628935.1 Halioglobus sp.
GAAATTCCGCGGAAAAATTAGCGACAACGCAATTAAAGTTCCAGACTTGCGAACAAAAGATATGCTTGCGCAGCAAACGCGCGACGGAGTAAATTTTTGTAGCGGACATTTCAGAGAAATTCCGCGGAAAAATTAGCTGTAGATGTCGGAGGTCTTCAAGACCTCCGACATCTTTGTTTTATATAAGAACTACTTTTTAATAAATCCATCCAAATCGATGTTTTCAAATACTTCTTCATAATGGCTTCCTTCATGAAATGAAATAAATTCCTGAATTTCAGAATATCAAAGGAATATTTTTGAAATATTGATCAAAGAATCATTTTCATTTATGATTTCATGGTAGCTACTATGTTTGTAATCTTTGAAATTGTTGACTATTCCATGTTTTCTTGCATTATGATGTATGTAATATTGTAGGTACTGGAATTTTAATTCAGGATCATATGCTGAACGTTTAAATTTTTGACGAAATAGATTACCTAAACGATTGTGAGCTTTATTAAATGACCTTGTATAACTGAGGAAGAATCTTTGCCATTGATGAATGATTAAACGGTTAAGGACATCGGAGGTCTCCGAGACCTCCGATGTCCTCTTTTCGTTAGCCAGAATACTGTTTGTAACCAAAAGAAATTCATTCATCACTTTTGTTCGTTCCCCAACTTTGATTTTAGAGGTTTGCTCAAGTATCTGTTCTTCATTTTTTACTTGAACAGAAAAATGGAAGTGATTTGACATTAAGGCATAAGAATGAATAAACAAGAAAGGTTTTAGGTAGTGCAGGAATCGCTGCAGAAAATATCTTTTGTTTTCATTGGATTTAAAAAGTAACTCTTTACCATTTGTTTGATTGTAAACATGGTAGTATCCTTCAGGAATGAAAGAAGCGGAGGTGTTCATGGTTGTATCTTAGCTTTAATTCGAAGTAAGATAATGAAATAATTGAAGACTACGGAGGTCTCTAAGACCTCCGTAGTCTATACCTGAGACCTCCGTAGTCTATGCCTAATTTTTAGCCAGTGCCTTTTCTAATTTCTCAGTCAATACTTTAGGGTTCGCTTTTCCTTTACTTCTGCCCATAACTTGACCCATAAAAAAGCCAAGCAGTCCTTTTTTACCACTACGGTAAGCCTTTACTTTTCCTTCATTCTGAGCGAGTATCTCTGCGATAATTGTTTCTAAGAAGTCTTGATCGTCAGATTGAATAAGGTTGTGTTTTTGGGCTAATTTTTCGATGTCTAGATCGATTACAGTTGATCTAAGAACTTCATCAGATAAAGATTTTAGAACGGCAGATCTTGATACTGTACCGCTATCAATAAGTGTGATGAACTTTGTGATGTTAGCCACATTAAGATCACTGAGATCGATCTGTCCTTCATTGATGTAGGGGAATATTTGATTGGCTATGTAACTCGCAAGAGTAGAAAAGGACTTAATTGGAAGATCAAACAGTTGGAAAAAATCAACTGTTGATTTTTCCCTACTTATGATTTCAGCATCATAATCTGAAAGACCATATTTGTCTTTGAGTATTGATTTGGCAGTCCATGGGAGTAGTGTAACTGAAGAAATACATTCATCAATAAAAGAATCAGAAAGTATAACTGGTGGTAGATCAGGATCAGGGAAATATCTGTAGTCGTTTGCTTCTTCTTTACTTCTCATAGGAGCGGTGGTGCCTTTAGCGGGATCGAAAAGTAGGGTATTCATGGATATAGTGCCACCAGCTTCTAGAATCTTGATTTGTCTTTGAGATTCATATTCAACAGCTGTTTTGGCGAATTTCTTGGAGTTGACATTTTTGATTTCGTTTCGTTCTCCGTATATGTCACTGTCGCTAGGCATGACTGATACGTTTACATCACATCGGAGTGAGCCTTCGTCCATGTTTCCATCTGAAATGCCGAGATATCTGACCAATTGCTGAAGTGCAGCTATGAAATCATGTACTTCTTGTGAGCTTCGTAGATCAGGTTCTGTTACGATTTCGACGAGAGGTGTTCCGGCACGATTGATATCTACCATACTATATAGATCATGCAGATCATGAGAACTTTTACCAGCATCTTCTTCCATATGCACATGGTGGATACGGATCATTTTTTCTTTCCCTTCTGATGTATAAGTCATTTCCCCACCAACGCAAATAGGTAGTTTGTCCTGTGTTATTTGATATCCTTTTGGAAGATCAGGATAGAAGTAGTTTTTTCTATCAAAGCGATTCTCTTTATTAATGGTAGAACCCAACGCATGAGCCAGTTTTATAGAAGATGCTACTTGTTCCTCGTTCAAAACTGGGAGGGTGCCAGGAAGAGCCAATGATACTGCACTGATATTTGTATTCGGCTCTTGTCCAAATTTATTAGGGTCTGCGCAAAATGCTTTGCTGATAGTATTCAACTGCACATGTACTTCTAGCCCTATGACTGTAGTGTAATTTCTCAAAATTGTAATGTTTGTAACTTTTCAAATCTCTTCTTAATACAAGAATACAGATATTAAAGTAACGAATATGACTGAGAGGAAAAAAAAGAAAAAATAAGCGAAATTAATTAAGAATTGACTTAATAATGCACGGAAGACACCATGGTTATAGTATTTCTTAATAGCAAAAAACTGAACACCTCCTACAAAAAGAAAAATTATGGCGTAAATGGAGGGCTCAATGTTTCCCTCATACTTTGGTAAGACAGAATTTATAAAAGTATCAACTATAATCACAGCTGAGATCGCTACGAAATAGAAACTATGAAGATTCAACTGTAGTACAGCATGCTCTACAATGTAATAATGTTCTCTTATATAAATAAGCTTCATGAAGATGCTTAATAGTATGAGAGTAATGAAGACAGTCCAAGTCAGGTTTTTTAGAATGTATATAAGACTATCGGCAGGATTCGTTGATACTCTGATAAATGTGCTTGCATATTGCTTATCCAAGAAATCAGTTATTTCATATTTTGTGAATATATCGTCGATTGGAAGATGGACAGCATCATAGGATGAAATTCCGTATTTTCTGATATCCTTTTTCACGCCAAAGAAAGTTATTCCATTACTTAATCCAATCGTATCATTTTCTGGTTTGTATACATTTTTGAATAATCTAGCTCGTATTGTATCTGAAATAGGATCTTTATTCTCCAGGTCTAAAGAGTCTACAAGATTGTCATATTTTACAAGCATTGCGGATTTTTCAGCTCGACTTTGTATTAGATCTAGATCACCTTCAAATGAAGTATTGTCAAGTTTGGCCAACCATAGACTCACAGAAATAATTCCGATAAGCATAAATACAAAAAGTCTGGCAGGATTAACATAGTACTTTCTCTTACCTTCTATATAGGTTCTCGTAAGTTTTGCAGGATATATGATATCTCTAAATGTATGGATCAGTCCACTGTCCAGATTTAATACGTTACTAATCCCATCTTTAAGAAGTTTAAAGATTGACAAACGACGCTCTTTACTTGATTGCCCACAATGACTACAAAAGATCTCTTCTTTCTCATTGAAGCCTTTAGGGAATTGAGTTTTGCAGTTAAGACAGTAATTATAATTTTGGTTGATTGGCATAGTTTACTTTATAAATCCATTTCCAATATACGAAGATATTATCGAAGCTATATGAGTTTATAGATATCCCAACTTGATTTCACGACGAAATTGAGAATGCAAATCTTGGATAGTTCTCTTTGATTAGCCATGGTTCAAAAAATGATTCTCATTAATTATCTATAGAATTTCAAACTGGTACACTTCTTGCCTAAATACATACAGATTTACACATTAACAAATATAATAATATGAAAATGTATAAGTCTGTACTTGACAGCAAGTAACATATTAAGAAAAATATAATAATTAAAATTAGCAATTTATAAAGCTCATAAAATGGGATGATTCCCGACTTAAACCTAAAGACATGAAAAAAAATATTCTAAAAATTTTCGTCCTTTCTTTTGCACTATTCTTAGGAGTTGGAACAGGCTTAAGCGCACAGAATTTCTACAGCAAGCCAGAAGTAATCAAAAATTTGTCTGATGCTTCAAAACAACTTGCATCTACATTACCTGACCTTGAAGAAAATGATGCTAATGCATACAAGATCAATACTGAAAAGATAAGATTTATTAAATCAATGCTTAACGGTATAAAACTAGGTGCTACTGTAGAAGAAGCTGCCGATACATTATTACCAAAAGAAGAGTTCAATGTAATACAACCAGCAGTAAGATTCATTGATGTGAGTTTTGCAAATACAACACCGAAACAATATATAAGATCAGAAATTATGTTTCTCATCTCTTATTAAGAATCATCTCAATTATTACAATAATCTAATCCGATAATCTGTAGGTCGTCTAACTTAATGATTGTCAAGACATAAAATGAAAAGTCTAATTATGAAAAATGTCGAACATACTTTTTTAACTACAATCAACAAAGCTGCGAAGGCTTTAATGATTGCACTGTTTGCCCTGATCAGTTTTAATGCTCAAGCAGACATCACAAATCCAACAGCTACTGTAAATGGTGGCTATTTCCCTGGGTCTACTTCTACGATAGTAGTAGATGTCACTTTCGACTCTAATACAGGAGAATATGCCGATTTAATCGAAGTAAGATTGGTTGGGCCTATAGCAGGTCTTAGCTTATGGCATGGATCTCTTTCACCTTCTCCATATATCGGATGTGGATTGGACAAAGGAGATGAAGTTATGGTTTCCGGACCAGCATGGACAAGAACTGGTTTTACAGCTGGAAATAGTCAATGTGGTGCTTTTACTGATGGGACTATGCACAGTTTTGGTATAGATATAATATCTAGTGGAAACTTTACTGGATCATTTGATATCGAAGTAAGAATAGTAGGTGATGGAATAGGAGAATCAGGTGCATCAGTGGAGATTGCTACAGCAACTGTACAGGAGATCACTTGTGTGATCATGTGTCCAGACGCGATTACACAGACTGCTCCGAGTAATTCTTGTGAGACTCAGATAAATGTACCTTCTCCAATATTGACGGGTATGTGTTCTAACCCTCCGGCACCAGTAAGTGGTTCATTTCCAGTAGGTACAACAGAGGTGCTATACCAAGCTATGGATGACAATGGGATTGTAATTTCTTGTGTTACGTTAGTTACTATAGTTGATGATGAAGATCCTTTTGTAGCGGGAGTAACAGACTTAGTTGCTGATTTGGCAGCTGGAGAATGTGGATATGTTATCCCTCAAACCTTCGCAGTAACTGAAAATTGTATTGAACCATCAGTACTAATAACTCAAAATGAAGATTTAGGTACGTTCGAAGAAGGCGTTAATTGTCCTGGAGGAGCGACTAAGTACTTAAGAGTATTTGATACAAACTTAGAAGGGGTAAATACAGAATTGAATATCGAGGAAGTAACATTTGGTGTTGCTGAAGCATTCGGTAGTCCTTCTGTCACTGTAAATGTATATAGATTAGATGGCCCATTATTATACGAAAATATGGAGTTACTTGGCAGTGGAAATGAAGTGCTACCTAATTTTCAAAATGGATTATACTCTATTCCAGTAACTGCACTTGTAGAAGCGGGAGAGACATTTGTTGTAGAAATAGTAGTACCTGGATCACAATTCAATGGTGTGATAGTAGCGATGAATAATAATGGACAATCTGCTCCATCATATATAGCGAGTGATTTCTGTGGAGCACCAGAGCCAACAACTTTAGATGTATTCAACTACGGAGAATATGGATCTATCATGATGGTTGAAGGATATCAGACGAGTTACATCGTTCGACCAGTTGGGAATACAGCACTTATAGGTGATGAAGCTCCAGAAGGAGTTACGCAAGTTACATACGAAGCAATAGATGCAAGTGGAAACTCTACAGCAATTAATTTTACTGTAACAGTATCTGGATTTGGTGATGCGATTTCAGCTATCGTTTGTAATGATCAAGTACAGATTTCTCTTGATGAAGAATGTATGGAAATTGTAACGGCTGACTTAATCCTTGAGGGAGGACCATATTCATGTTATGATGAATATACCGTAGAGATAGAAGATGATAATGGAAACAATTATGGCAATGTCGTGACTGGTGATAATATAGGACAAAATTTAACGGTAAGAGTAACTGGGCCCAATAACAATTCTTGTTGGGGTAAGCTTGTCGTTGAAGATAAAGCGCCTGCATATTTAGATTGTATTGATGTAACAACAACGTGTTTTGGAGATATTTTTCCTGGATCACCAATTGCTGAGAGAGTAACATTCCCAGCGAGTATAGATCAGTTCAGTGCTGTTATCAGTGATGGCATACCAAGTTCTAATACTTATATTTTCCCAGTTAATGGATTAGTGAGATCTACAATAACTGGAGTATCAGTAAGAGTAAATATCGAGCATGATTCAATTTCTGAGTTAAGTGCTACGCTTACAGCGCCTGATGGTACTTCGTCTGTATTGTTCATTCAGCCAGGATTTGGTTGTACCGTACCAAACCTTCAGATTACTTTAGATGATAATGCATTTAATTCATATGGAGACTTGCTAAATGCTTGTTCTGATATAGCGCCAGGAATTAGTGGAAATTATCAACCAAATCAATTCTTAAGTATCTTTAATGGAAAAGACCCTAACGGAGATTGGTCAATAACGATTTCTGATTTGTCAGCAGGAATAGGCGGTACTGTTATCGCTGCAGAACTAGTTATCTCTCAGACAGGAGGTATTGTTACTTTTCCTACAGAAAATGATGTAGTAGCACAAACTGAGGGAGCAAATATTTATACAGTTCTAGGAATTGACGGATGTGGAGCTACTACAATGTCATATAATGACAATGAAATAGATCAAGATTGTTCTAGTCCATATTCTAATGTGATTTTAAGAACTTGGTCTGCTGAGGATGCTAGTGGAAACGTAAGTAACTCTTGTGTTCAGACTATTTATATTTATAGAAATGGATTGGCAACATTGATGTTCCCACCTAACTATGATGATCTACAGGAACCTTCACTTTCTTGTGAATTTTACGCTGTTGATTCACCAGGTACGGATGTGACCGGTGCACCATTTGGAGATCTATGTGATAATGTACAGGTATTCCCGTATACAGATACTAAGATTGATATCTGTGAAGGATCATATAAACTAATAAGACACTTCAGATTATTGGAATGGTGTAGTGGAGAGGTAGTAGAGCACAATCAAATCATAAAAGTATTAGATAAAGAAGGTCCAGTTATGGAAGATATTCCTGATGTGACTATCTCAGCAGGAGAATTCGAATGTGCAGCGGATTATGTATTTGTTTACCCATCTGTGGAATTTGATTGTTCTGATGAGTTTACATATACACTATCTTATTTAAGTGCTTACGATATGGGTGATCCACCGACGGATGTACCATACTACAGTGATAATACTACGTATACAGCGAATGCTGCTCTTGTAAAAAATCTATCATTTGGTAGAACATGGGCAAAATGGCAAATCGCTGATGAGTGCGGAAACGTCACTACAGAATACTTTACGATTACAGTTGAAGATCAAGTGAGTCCTATCGCAGTATGTGATGAATTTACAGTAGTATCTATCGGTTCTGACGGATATGTAGATGTATTTGCTACTACATTTGATGATGGAAGTCTTGATAACTGTGGAATCTTAGAAATGAAAGCACAGAAAATGACTAACGCTTGTGCAGGTGTAAGTACGGCATTCGGAGATAGAGTAACATTCTGCTGTGAAGAAGTAGGGGAGACGATCATGGTCGCATTCGAAGTAACTGATTTCTCAGGAAATAAAAATACATGTATGGTAGAAGTGATGGTACAAGATAAGCTGCCACCATATATCACGTTATGTCCTGAGGATATCACTATGGATTGCCAAGCTGATTTTTCAGATCCAGCTGTGACTGGTGAGCCAGAATATATAGATAACTGTGAAGTAGTGTCTGTAACGTTTATAGACGATGCAAATATCGATAACTGCGGTGCCGGAGTAGTAAGAAGAACATGGACTGTGGAAGACAAAGAAGGGTTCAAAGGAACATGTGTACAAACAATAACACTAGAAGATGAAGATCCATTTGTAGAAAATGATATCGACTGGCCAAATGATTATGATGCAACAACTTGTTTTACAAATCTAGATCCTGATAATCTTCCTGAAGCAAATGCATATCCAAGATATGATGACGATAACTGTAGCTTAGTTGCAACAGTATATGAAGATAAAGTATTCACATTTGTTGATGGTGCTTGTGAGAAGATTCTTAGAGAATGGACGGTAATTGATTGGTGTACATATAATGAATCAGCTCCAGTAGAAGGAGAGGGGTATTATAAACACTTACAGGTAATCAAGTTGAGAAATACTGAAGCACCTGAGATCCAGAACTGTTTCGATACAACACTAGACATATTTGGAGATTGTGAAGGGCCTATAGAATTTACTTTAGAATCTACGGATGATTGTACACCTGCTGATGAGATAGTTTATTTCTACCAAATTGATCTTTTTGATGATGGATTGACTGCAATTGATTTCAATTTGAATGGAAATTCATCAACTATAAATGCGACACTACCTGTAGGATCACATTCGGTAAAATGGACAGTAGAAGATAAGTGTGGAAACTATACGATATGTGATATGATTCTAAATGTAAGAGATGGTAAAAACCCTACCCCTTACTGCCTACCTTCAATTACTACAGTAGTAATGAATAATAACGGTATGATAGGTATCTGGGCAAGTGACTTTGATCTAGGTAGTTATGATAACTGTACGGTGCAAAGTGATTTAATACTTTCATTCTCGCAGAATACTGCAGATAGTAGTAGAGTATTTACTTGCGATAACTTGCCAAACGGTATAGAAGAAGAAATTCAACTTGAGCTATGGGTAACTGATGAAGCTGGAAATCAAGATTATTGTTTTATAACATTGATCTTACAAGATAGTCAAGATGATGCTTGTATCGGTAACAACGGAAGTTTCGCTAGTATAAGTGGTATATTGAGAACTGAATCATTCGATAATGTAGAAGGTGTATCTGTAACTGTAGTGAATCCATCTCTTGAAGTATTCGAATCTGTAAACACCAACAGTAGTGGTACGTATAGCATCACACAATTACCAAAAGGTAATGGGTATATGGTAATAGCTGAAAAGGATGATGATGTAACGAATGGTGTCTCTACGCTAGATTTAGTAATGATTCAGAGACATATTTTAGGATTGCAGATATTAGATAGTCCATATAAGTTGATTGCATCGGATGTGAATAATGATGGAAAAATTAAGTCTTCTGATCTAGTGTCGTTAAGAAAAGTGATCTTGGGTGTGAATACTCAATTCCCTAACGGACAGCAATCTTGGAGATTTATTCCTAAGAATACAACTTTTGCTGATGATACAGATCCATTTCCATTCAATGAGGAAATCATGGTTGGAGATCTACAATATGCAAGCTTGAACAACGATATGATATCAATCAAGATTGGTGATGTAAATGGTAATGTAGTAGCTAATTTAGATGCAGATTCACAATCTGAAAAGAGAGCTGATAAAAACATGACATTTGTGATAGAGGATGCAAAAGTGGAATCTGGATTAGTATCTATCCCAGTATATGCGGAAGGAATCAAATCTATGGTAGGGTATCAGTTTTCAATTGATCTAGAAAATGCTGAATATGTATCTGTAGAAGCTGGTCAGCTAGAAGTTTCGGATGATAACTTCGGTATCAATGGTATAGAATTGACTACATCATGGAGTAATGTGTATGGAGTATCTATCAATACGACTGAGCCATTATTCATAATCACACTTGATGTGACTGATGATACTAGAATATCTGAATTAATATCAATTAACGCTAACGCAGTAAGCGCAGAAGCATATGATAATTCATTGAATACATACAATGTAAGTATTGAAACTAGATCAGGTGATCTTGAAGAAGGTGAGTTTGCTTTGTTCCAAAATAGACCGAATCCATTCTTAGAGTCAACTCAAATCAAGTTCTTCTTGCCAGAAGCGACGGATGTAGAATTGATAATCACAGATGTGACAGGTAGATTGGTGACTAAGAAAACGCAAAATTATCCAGCGGGTACACAGAATATTGAGATCAATTATTCTGACCTGAATACTTCAGGAGTATTGTATTATACAATAAAAGCAGGAGAATACACTGCAACGAAGAAAATGATTAGCGTTAGGTAAATAGAGCTTAATTGCTAGCTACGAATAATGTTAGATTAGACGATTTTTGTAATTAGATGGAGCCATCCAGCAGTAATGTTGGATGGCTTTCTTAGGTTTAGGAAGGTTAGGTTAGTTGGAAGTTTTGACTTTTGTTAGTGTTTGTAAGTTCTTTTGGGATGTAAGATAATGTCGCTTACCATTTATTGGCAGCTGAAAGAGGTCTTACGGAGCAAGTCACAATGGAATGTATGTATGTGCGTTTCTGCGAAACACCTTTTAGAATGCCAAAGAATTGTCGTAAGACATTAGTAAGTCGGGTTGCTTTTAACTTCATAGCTAATATAAAATATTAAGTCAATAGTAGAAATAGCGGTACGAAATAAAAAGCCCCCAATACAAAGTCTGCATTGAGGGCTATATCTTATTATAGGAAAGAAGAAATCTTATTTCATACCTCTTAATCTCTCCAATTCTTCAGTTAGTATTTTAATTCTAGCTTCACCATCGGCCATTTTCTTGCGTTCGTTAGCAACCACAGCTTCAGGAGCATTGTTTACAAATCGTTCGTTGGATAGTTTTTTGTTTATACTTCCTACAAATCCTATTTGATATTCTAATTCCTTTTCTTTTTCAGCTATTTCTGCATCAATATCAAGGTCTTGCTCTATACCAACTATGAATTTTTCTGTTCCAGTTATGAAGCTTACTCCATTCACCTTTTTATCATCTGTGATTGTGATGCCTTTGAGGTTACCCAATTTGACGATCATACCTGATACACCAACTGTAGATAGTAGTGCTTGCATAGAATCAGATTTTATAGCAAATAAATCAAGTTCTTCCTTCATCTTGAGACCATTTTTGTTTCTGATGTCTCTTACATTACTGATAACATCTTTAGCTTGATCTATGATTTTGAGGTAAGCTGCGTCATACTCTGCGGCTTTCGGATATGAACTTACGATACAGTCATCTCCATCTGCTCTTTCCTTAAGTAGGTGCCAGATCTCCTCTGTGATGAATGGCATGAACGGATGTAATATGATACATAGTTGCTCATAAATATCTAGCGCCATATTTCTAGTCTCAGCTGATATACCTTCGCCATAAGGCGGCTTGACCATTTCCAAATACCAAGAACAGAAATCATTCCATACAAAAGAATACAATGTAGTCAATGCTTCTGAAAGACGATATTCTTTGAAATTTTGCTCTACTTCAGTCACCACGGCGTTCATTTTGTGTGTTAGCCACTTAGTTGCAAGAAGATCTACTTCGTTTGGTTTTTTAGTATCATCAATCTTCAAATTCTTAAGAAGACCCATGGCACTCCATAGTTTCATGCTGAATTTACTTCCTTGATCACATAACTTCTCATCAAAAAGTAAATCACCTCCTGCGGGAGAACTACTCAACATTCCAAACCTTACTCCATCTGCTCCATATTTATCGATAAGACCAATTGCATCAGGACTATTTCCGAGCTGCTTACTCATCTTTCTTCTTTTCTCATCCCGTACCATTCCAGTAAAGTA
Source organism: Halioglobus sp. (assembly GCA_047628935.1). Taxonomy (GTDB): domain Bacteria; phylum Bacteroidota; class Bacteroidia; order Chitinophagales; family Saprospiraceae; genus CAJXUU01. The sequence continues at coordinate 11,762 of JBLHWH010000069.1, forward strand.
TACATGATCGAATGGTCGCTTACCTTCCCATTCATATCCAGCCATAACCATACGGGCTACCCAAAGGAATATGATATCCCATCCTGTAACCAATACTGAAGTAGGGTAGTAGTAGTCTAGTTCTTCTCTCGAATTGAATCCATCAAACAAAGTGATCGGCCACAACCAAGAAGAAAACCACGTATCCAGTGCATCTTCATCTTGTCTAAGGTCTTCTATTTTAAGGTCTGCATTTCCCGTTTTTTCTTTGGCTTGGGCAAGCGCTTCTTCAGCATTCATAGCTACGAAAGTATCTTCACCTAAGTACCAAGCTGGTATTCTGTGTCCCCACCATAATTGACGAGAAATACACCAATCACGGATGTTTTCCATCCAGTGTTTGTAGGTATTCTTCTGGTTTTTCGGGAAGAACTCTACTTCATCTGTCATTACCGCATCTAGAGCGGGTTTAACGATAGATTCCATATTTACATACCATTGTTGAGATAGCTTTGGTTCTACTACAGCATTGGTTCTTTCTGATCTACCTACAGAGTGATTATAATTCTCAGTAGATACTAGATTGCCTAGTTTGTCTAATTCCTTTTTGACTGATTTTCTTGCTTTGAACCTGTCTTCTCCAACGAATATTTGAGCGGCTTCCGCTATTGTTCCATTGTCATTGATAACATCAATCACCTCTAGATCATGACGTTTTCCAATTTCATAATCATTTACATCATGGGCAGGAGTTACTTTTAGTGCTCCAGTTCCGAATTCTATGTCAACATAATCATCAAATATGATTGGAATAACACGATTAACCATTGGCACGATTACTTTCTTACCTTTCATGGCAGTATATCGAGGATCATCTGGATGAACAGCGATAGCACTGTCGCCCATGATGGTCTCTGGTCTAGTTGTAGCAATGGTGATATAGTCATCAGTACCTTCTACTTGATATCTTACGTGGAAGAGTTCTGTCGTCTCATCTCCATGGATTACTTCTTCATTTGATAATACGGTTTGTGCATCAGGGTCCCAATTGACCATTCTGAGGCCTTTGTATAGTTTTCCTTTATTATAAAGGTCTACAAACGCTTTGAGTACTCCTTCTGATCGGATCTCATCCATGGTAAACGCAGTACGTTCCCAATCACAAGAGGCACCTAATCTTCTTAGTTGCATTAATATTTTGCCACCATATTCTTCTTTCCATGCAAAAGCATGTTCTAGGAATTCTTCTCTTGTGAGATCAGATTTTTTGATTCCTTTTTCTCTAAGAAGTTTTACAACTTTAGCTTCTGTGGCTATAGAAGCATGGTCCGTACCAGGAACCCAACAAGCATTTTTACCATCCAGTCTAGCTTTTCTAATGAGGATATCTTGGATCGTGTTATTCAGCATATGACCCATATGAAGAACGCCTGTAACATTAGGTGGAGGTATGACAATACTATATGCTTCTCTCTCATCCGGTTCAGAGTGGAAGTAGTTCTTTTCCATCCAATGCTCATACCATTTTCCTTCTATATCTGAAGGGGTATATTTTTTTGATATCTCCATAATTCTACAATTTTCATTAGCTACTAGACTAACGTATAAATTCGCAATTGCAAAAGTCAATATTTCTGTTGAATAAAGAGCACTTTTTAGAAGCGGATTTCATAATATTGGTTTAATTGTGGATAAATGTCAAAAAATAATTGACAAATAGGTCAAGAATGCGTAACTTTGGGTAAATTGATAGGAGATGAAAGACGAGCTTAAAAAATACATAGTGGGAGATGAGACAATTACAGCAGCTGTAAATGAAGCGGCTGTGGCTTATAGGAGTATGCCTTCGCCGCTCAGGGTGATTGGTAATGTCGGTAGAGATGATAAGCATAGTTTTCTTTCAGTCGTTAAGGACGGACTAGGATATGATACGCTTATCGAGTTCATGAAAATGGCGGAGTTTCATATGGATGAGATGGCACATATACTTCATATCAATAGTCGCACGATTAGGAGGCTGGATTCTAAAGTATCACTTAATATTGATCTTTCTGAGAAGCTATTAGAGCTTTTGCGCCTTTATAGATTTGGAATAGAGATTTTTGGAGGCGTGGATGTTTTCAATGTTTGGATAAGAAGGTCTATAAGAGGCTTAGGGGATGTTACTCCAATGAGTTTGCTAGATACCGGGATAGGAGTAGAGATAGTGATGGATGAGCTAGATAGATTGGCCTTTGGTGTCTATAATTAGTACTTATGAAAGTCTACAGGATTAGTAATAAGAAATATACAGAACACCTCAATGGTGAAGGAGCATACCGAGTAGGAGGTAGATGGAATAGTAAAGGCATCCGTATGGTATATACCTCGACTTCTATCGCTTTGGCTTCATTGGAGGTGCTGGTTCATACTGATGGAATACCTATTCCAAAAGGGATGATCTTACTTACATTTGAAGTGCCGAATAAACACATACAGTCCTTAGACAATCCACCTCTTAATTGGAATGAAACACCACCAAAAGGAGCGGCTAAAAGTGTAGGGGACGAGTTTACTAAATCTAATAATATATTGGGTCTAAAAGTACCATCGGCAATTATACCGGAAGAGTATAATGTCCTGTTGAATCCACTGAATATACATATGGATAAGGTCGAATTGGTAAGTCAGCGCGAGTATGCTTTTGATGGGAGACTTTAGCTTAATTTTTAGCTTTTATTTTTTTATATTTCAATGTGAAGAGCTTTTTCTCTCCTTTACTATCGACATTTACGATTAATAAGTTGTCATAATCACTTTCATCAAATCCTTGCTCGAAATGTTTTTTACCCATCAAAGTGCTAGCAAATGCAGGCGTGGTATTAGAGTGGCCTGAAATCAGGACTTTGTTAAGATCATTTTCAGCCAATAATTTTTCTGATAAACTTTTCAATTCTTTTGGTTGGTAGATTTGAGTAGATAGACCTTTCATCGTAGTCAATGAATCTACCGTGTGCATAGTCCTATTGTAAAGGGTAGAATATACAGCGTCCAATCTTGTTGACTTGAATATTTGTGCGAGGAAATAAGATCTTTCGTACCCCTCATCAGTAAGAATTGGGTTTTTGGCTGGGACGGTATCTTTTTCTGCATGACGCACGAGATATACAATTTTACATGTCTTACAGTTATTCAATTCAAGTTTACTACCGTCCTCAAATAGAACAATATTTTCATCTATCTTCTTTATGTATTTCCCTGCAGTCGATACATCTGATGGTTGACAAGCAACACATAATAGCACGAATAGGCCTAATAATATTCTCATTGTTTAATTGTTTTCATTTGGGTCTAGTCAATATATTATCAATTAGATCGCACAAAATACGAAACGGAATCAATCTTGCGCTCAATTAGGAATGATAATTAAATAAGATACCGTATTTTGGGGTGGCTATTTTTTTCTTCGACAAGGCATAAAATGCAGGCATAGCAATAGTGAATGTGAAACAATCACTCATTTCTAAGCAATTTAGAATACTCTAAACTTAGCTATGGTGTGTATTTTCAACGAAGTCGGAGGAAGAAAGAGACCGCCAAAGGTGGTATGTTATTTGTTTACCATTGATTAGTCTTATATATTAAAAATATCCTGTTCTACCTGATTTCTAAGAATGTCTTCCATCGATTCTCTATTTCGAATTAAATAGTCTTTTCCTTCATGTATTAAGACTTCCGCTGGTTTATATCTAGAATTATAATTGGATGACATCATATAACAATATGCGCCTGCATTGTGAAAAGCTAGAATATCTTCTTCTAAGACTTCATTCAATTTTCTATTTACACCAAAAGTGTCTGTCTCACATATATAGCCTACAATTGTATAGATTCTTTTTCTTCCGGCTGTTTTAGATATGTTCTCTATTCTATGAAATGAATCATACAACATGGGACGAATCAAATGATTGAGTCCGGAATCAATACCCGCAAAAACAGTAGAGGTGGTTTGCTTGATAACATTGACTTTAGCTAAAAATGTACCTGCTTCTGAAACCAAGAACTTGCCCGGTTCGAACATTAGTGTTAATTCTCGGCCATAATCAGTACAAAATTCGATGAATCGAGCTGATATTCTTACGCCTAGGTCTTCCACATCTGTTTCGATACCATCATTTTTATAATCTACTTTGAATCCACTGCCAAAATCAATGTCCTCTAAATCAGGGAATTCACTTGCAATATTCAACAATACATCGGCTCCTTGAATGAAGACTTCAGAATCTAAGATGTCTGAACCCGTATGCATATGAAGACCTGTCACTTTTAACCCTGTAGCTTCAACTATACGATGGATATGAGGTACTTGATGAAACGATATTCCAAACTTACTATCGATATGTCCAGTAGATATTTTAGAATTTCCACCAGCTAAAATGTGAGGATTAATCCTAATACATACTGGCTTTTCGGGAAATAGATTACCAAATTGTTCCAGGATACTCAGATTGTCAATATTTATTCTTACATCAAGAGCTAATGCCTCTTTGATCTCTTCTAGAGATACGCAATTAGGAGTGTAAATGATGTCCTCAGCAGTGAAACCTGCCATCAAACCAAGGCGCACTTCTTGAATAGAAACTGTATCCAAACCAGCACCCAATGTCTTCATAAACTTGAGTATATTGATATTCGTCAATGCTTTACATGCATAATTGATCTTGAGTTTATTCACTTTGAATGCATCCGTTAACCGTTTATATTGACGTTCTATTATTGCGGTGTCATATACGTATAACGGGCAGCCATATTTTTCTGTCAGTTGAAGTGCATCGACTTCACCTGAGAATACATATTTGTTATTGTGAATTTCCATAGACCAATTGTTATTTGGGTTTAATATATATATAATGTTGATGGAGCACTTCCACCAACAGTACGTGTGTTTATTTCACGAGCCAGACTTACATTAAAGCCTCCAAAATGCAAGAACATTGATTCTCTAACGTTTGGAAGCAAGTAGACTTATAGAAAAAAGAGGTCAAATACACATGGTAGATGACCTCATTAAATTTTAATTAAATGAGGAATTTTATCCCTTCAATACTTCGATGATCTTGGAAGCTAATTCTGTTCCTATTTTTTCTTGTGCTTCTAAGGTAGAAGCGCCAATATGTGGAGTCAATGATATCTTTGCATGTGACAAAATATCTTGTCTTGGAGTCGGTTCATTGATAAAAACGTCCAATCCCGCGGCAGCTACAGTACCATTGTCAAGTGCGTCTAGGAGTGCATCTTCATCTATTGTGCCACCTCTGGCAGCATCTACTAGAAATACACCTTTTTTCATCTTAGAAAATTCTGCAGCTCCCAAAGCTGGTGCACCAGTAAATGGGATGTGCATTGTTATAAAGTCTGCTTGACCTAACATTTCGTCCATTGAAATAGCATCAACTTCAACATCTACAGATATTGGTCCAAGCTTACAAGTTACGGTCACTTGTTCTTTGATAAATGGATCGACACCTACTACATTCATTCCTAGGCCTAATCCTATTTTAGCGGCTTCTTGCCCAATTCTACCTAAGCCAATGATTCCAAGAGTCTTACCCTCAAGCTCAATACCTTTACTGTATGATTTTTTAAGTGAGCCAAAATTTGCATTTCCATCTGTTGGCATTTGCCTGTTTGATTGATATATAAATCTTGAAAGAGACATCATGTGACCAAATGCAAGTTCTGCAACTGATCTAGATGAAGCTGCTGGAGTGTTTAGGACAGCTATTCCTTTTGACTTTGCATGATCTACATCGATGTTGTCTAATCCAACTCCACCTCTACCGATGAATTTCAGATTGGCACAAGCATCGATCAAGTCAGTTCTGACTTTAGTTGCTGATCTTACGCAGATGCCATCAAATTTTGGTAGTTCAGTAAGGAGGTCCTCCTGAGCTATTTTGTCTGTTTGTATCGTATGCCCTGCTTCTTCGAGCATTTTGATTCCTGATGGATGTAAGCCATCGTTAATGAGAATGTTTGCCATGTTGTAATTTTTGTAATTTTTAATCTTTTGGCAAAGAAACTACATCATTTACAGATTATGAATTATATGTGCGAAAAATATTATCTAAAGTAGAATTAAATTATTTATCTACTAATTTTTTTTGTGAAGTGTTTCTATTACAATTAGAACTTGGGTCCTTATTTATAGCTAATAAAATCAATATTTAAAGAGGAAAGATATTTCTTAACTTTGTTTTTACGCGGTTATGAGTGATTTCTAGTTCTAGACAAGAGAAAGCCTATAATTGTGTTTGTGCGAAAATTAAAAATAATAATTTTGATTAGATATATAATCCCATTAGTTGTTTTGCTGATTTTTGCAACGGGTTGTAATGATGATAATTCTGAAGCGGGAATAGAGAACAAGAAGGAACAAGAATCACAATTTCAAGGGTTTAAAATTGCAGAGGACACTAATATTAAATTCAATAATATTATACAAGAAAGTCTTTCATTCAATGTCATCTCTAACGAATCAATTTTGAATGGTGGTGGTGTGGGTGTTATTGATGTGAATAATGTTGGATTGCAAGATATATATATCTTGCTGGAAATATGGTGACAGACAAGCTGTATTTAAATGAAGGGAATATTAAATTCAAAGACATTAGTGAGTCAGCTGGAATCTCTAGTGATACGAAATGGTCAGCAGGCATAGCTGTCGCAGATGTGAATAATGATGGGTATCAGGATGTATATGTATGTAAGTATATTTATGATGATCCAGGTAAAAGGAGAAATTTACTATATATTAATAATAAGGATAATACATCTACAGAAATGGGGGGGCTTTGGTATCGATGATACTGGATATACAATAATGGCGAATTTTATTGACTATGATTTGGATGGCGATTTAGATTTGTATGTGGCGAATCAACCACCTTTTAGAAAAGACTTAAGAAAGAAAATAACAAGAACATCATTTGAATATACAGACAGGCTCTTTAGAAATGAGGGTAAAGTATTTACTGATGTAACAGAAAAGTCTGGCGTAAAAAATATGTGTTATTCGCTTAGTGCTACTCTGAGTGATTACAATAATGATGGATTTCCTGATATTTATGTCGCTTGTGATTATGAAGAACCCGATATTTTATATCAAAATAATGGAGATGGAACGTTTAGAAATGCAACATTTACTTCTTTAGGGCATATGAGTAATTTTAGCATGGGTGTTGATGTAGCTGATATCAATAATGATGGTTATTTGGATGTTTTCACAACGGATATGGTAGCTGAAGACAATTACCGAAACAAAACTAATATGGCCAGTATGAACATTGATAAGTTTTGGAATATGGTGAATAGTGGCTATCACTATCAGTATATGTTTAACTCTTTGCAACTTAATAATGGAAATGGCACATTTAGTGAGATCGCGCAAATGGCTGGTGTGTCAAAGACTGATTGGAGCTGGTCTTCTCTCTTTATGGATGCTGATCATGATGGATACAAAGACTTATTTGTAACCAATGGGATCTTTATGGAGATTAGAAACTAAAGATTACAGTAATAACTTAAAGAGTTTTGTTGCAAAAAGGAAAAGAGAGACGAATGGTAATATTGCATTCGATCCGTTAGAATTATCTAAAATGGCTCCCCAAATAAAATTAAAGAATAAATCGTATAGGAATAAGGGGGGGGTTATCTTTTGATAATGTTATAGAAGAGTGGGGGGTTGATAAGTCAGGATGGTCCCATGATATGGCGTATGCTGATTTTGATAACGATGGCGATTTGGATATTGTGGTCAGTAATATGAATGAGAAAGCAGATATTTTTGAAAATAAAATCGATTCAAAATTTGTCAAAAATTATATTTCAGTAAGGGCAACTGGGGGCGGTAAAAATACATTTGCAATTGGTTCTAGAGTGATATTAACACTTAAAGATGGGACAGAACTAATTTCTGACCTTACCCCATACAGGGGATATATGTCTAGTTGTCACAATATTGCTCATTTGGGTCTTGGTGCTGAGCGTATTGTGCAAAAGATCGAAGTCGTATTCCCTGGTGGAAAAGTATACACTCAAAATAATGTTACTTCTAATCAGCGAATTGATGCCGTTTATAAATCTAGTTTACCTAATTACTATAGGAATAAAAGTAACAAAACGTTATTCAATAATTTAGCAGAACCTCCTATTGTGAATTACGGAGAGAATGAATATGACGATTACAAAAGGGAGGTTTTAATTCCTTATAAGTTATCAAACCTAGGGCCTTGTAGTATTGCGGGAGACGTTAATAATGATGGGAATGACGATTTTTATATTGGTGGAGCATTAGGGGCTCCTGGCCAACTTTATTTGCAAAGTGTCAGTGCAATATTTCAAAAGTCTAAACAATCCATTTTTGTAGAAGGTGAAAATTATGAAGATGGTGGTGCTCTATTTTTTGATGTTGACGGTGATAGTGACTTGGATCTTTATGTGGCCAGCGGAGGAAACGAATATTCTGCCAACGATCAGCATTATCAAGACAGATTGTATATTAATGATGGGAACGGAGAATTTCGAAAGACCAATATGCTGCCAAAAATATTTGCTAGTACAAACGTGGTAAAAGTACACGATATAGATAATGATGGTGATTTAGATATATTCGTAGGAGGCAGGCAAGAACCAGGGAAATATGGAGTGAGTGTAAATAGCTATTTGCTCAGGAATGATGGAGCTAAGTTCGTTGATATATCTAGTTCTGTGGGTGATGTATTAAAAAATGTTGGTATGGTGACTGGTGCAGAATGGGTAGATGTCAACGGAGATGATAAGGCAGAATTAGTACTAGTAGGAGAATGGATGCCCATAACAATATTAGAATGGAACGGCGAAAAATTGGAAAAGATTGAGAAATCAACTTTGCATAACAGTGAAGGATTATGGAATACAGTAAAAGCACATGATATAGTTAATGATGGTGATATGGACCTGGTAGCGGGTAACTATGGCCTGAACTATAAGCACAAAGTGAGCCTTGATGCCCCATTAGAACTATATGTGAAAGATTTTGATGGGAATGGTAGTAATGATGTATATCTAGGTTATCATGATGATGCTGATGGACAGTTATATCCAGTAAGGGGGGAGGCAATGTTCTTCCGAACAAATGCCATTTGTTAAAGATAAATATAGTACTTACAATGAATTTGGTAGAGCTACTGTAACAGATGTGCTAGAAGGTAAATTAGATGGATCTACAATAAAGAGATCAACAACGAATGCAAATACTATTTTCATAAATGATGGGGCAGGGAGTTTTACCTCAAAGAAAATGCCTAATCGTGCTCAAGTTGCTCCAATATATGATATAGTTATTAGTGACTTTAATCAAGATGGATATGATGATATATTTTGTGTAGGGAATTTTTATCAGAGAGAAATAGAGACGACTAGGAGCGACGCAGGATTTGGGTGTTTGCTAATTGGTGACGGTAAAGGAAATTTAGATGTGCTGAATCCAGCGGAGACAGGGGTAAACGCATTATTGGATGCCAGATCTGTTAATCTACTGAAAAATAATAGTAAAAATAGCATTGTCGCAATTGCTAATAATAGTGGGCCTATGCAGTTTTATAAGGCTGTATACTAGCTGAATACACATTTAATTTCTCTTAGTTTTTTTCGTCGAAAAACTAAAATTACAATCGTTTTAACTCGTTCTGATACATCTGTATTGTGTTTTTTAATCCATAATACAATGAATCTACCACTAAAGCATGGCCGATAGACACCTCCAAAAGTCCAGGAATATTATTTTTGAAGAAGTTGAGATTTTTAAGATTTAGATCGTGTCCTGCATTGATGCCAAGCCCTAACTTGTTACAATGTTGTGCTGCGGCTGTATATTTTTCTATTGATTTTTCCTTGTCAATATGAAAATCATGGGCAAACGGACCTGTGTAGAATTCTATTCTCTCCGTTTTCGTTTCGACTGCACCATCAAGCAATGCATTATCTGGATTGATAAATAAGCTTACGCGGATTCCAGCTTCTTGAAGTTCACTAATAGTATCTATCAGGAAGTCTTTGTGCTTAATTGTGTCCCACCCACTATCAGAAGTAAGTGCACTTGGAAGATCGGGGACCAAAGTACATTGATGAGGCTTATTGGCGACCACCATATCCAAGAATTTTCTATTTGGATATCCTTCGATATTGAATTCTGTAGTTACAATTTCTTTTAATTGAGGAATGTCAGCATAAGTGATATGTCTTTCGTCAGGTCTAGGGTGTACGGTTATACCTTCAGCACCGAACTCTTCACAGTCTTTTGCTACGGTGACTAGATCTGGGAAGTTTGCCCCTCGGCTATTTCTGATGAGTGCTATTTTGTTAATGTTTACACTGAGTTTCGCTTCCATTTGTGATCATATTTAATGTCAAAATTATGAAATAAAAATGCTTGTTTTTGTCATAATTGGGTCTTGTTATTAAGATGTTGATTATTTAGGTGAAATTTTATTTGATCTTTAACACATATGTATATCTTCGTCCAAGATGAAAAAGAACATTGCATATTTTTTAGAAGATCCAGAGCGGTTATCGGAGATTTCACTCCATGAGCTAAATAAATGGGTGGAAGAGATGCCGTTTAGTCAGCCATTAAGGTTGTTGGTAGATATGAAGAGTGAAAAATTTGTTTCTTCAGTAACCGAGGATAATGCTAGTTATGGAGCCTATTTTGCAGAAGACTACGAACCTCTAACTAAGAAGACAACTAAAGATCTTGCTAATCTTAATATCAAAAAGGTTAAAAAAGAGGATAGGGTTATGGCAAAAGAGCCTAGTTCTGATGATAACGTTGTGGACGAAGAGCGGGAGGAAAAGATTTTAGTCAGTGAAGAGATAAAAATTATAGAACCATCAATAATGACACACATCTTGGTTGATGATGTTTCAGAAGATATTTTAGAAGAAAATTTATTGGAAACAAACCCAAACATGGTGCTGATGAATGAAGTTAGCCATAATGCAGCAGATGAAGTATTGGAAGGTGAGTTAGAAAATGAAGTGTTAGAGATAGTGCTTGCTGAGGTAGAAGAAGTGAAGTCATTTTCAGAATTAGATTCGCTGTTAGAATCTAATGAGGTCGGCGAAGAGACTGAAGATGTAGTGGCTCTTGAAGAAGAAGACACATATGTGGGTTTGGTAGATTACAAAGCTTTTGTAGTTGGAGTTTCTGATGAAAAGGTCAAAGAAGAGGTAACAGAAATAGAAGAAATTGATGAAGATAAGGAGCCTGCATCTGCAGTAGAGATGGAGGAAGATCAAGAAGTAGTGTTAGTGAATATAGCTGAAACATCTAGTCTTGATGTAATAAAGGATGGACCTGAAAAGTCAAAAAAGAAGAAAAAATCTAAGAAGAAGGCTAAAGGAACTGCAAAAAATAAAAAAAATAAAAAAGCTTCTAAGAATAAAGTAAAGTTCAAGGAAAAAAATAAAAAGAATAATTCAAAAGCCATAGATTCTGCGGAGGGTAAAAAGGTAAAAGCGGAAAGTAAGAAGAAGCCTAAAAAATCTAATTCGACAAAAAATAAAATCAGTTCGATTAAGAAAATAAAAGGTGGAATAAGTAAAACAGATTCTTCAAACAAAGCGAGATCTATAAAAGGTAAAACAAAGAAGATTAAGAGAAATGTGAAGTATGTGGTTGTAAATGAAGCAACTACAAACGACTTTAAGCTTAAGGACTATGATGGTGTATCAAAATTCACAAATTGGCTTCTTGAACAAAAGTCTATAAACGGCAATCAAAAAATAGAAAAAGGGGAGATAGAAGCATTGGCTGGAAAGAAAAAGGATAAGAAGAAAAAGAAGAATAAAGTGCTGAAAGTAGCACAAGATTCGGTGAAGAAAAGTGAAATGATATTATCAGAACCATTGGCAAATATAATGGCAGCACAAGGACATACTAAGAAAGCTAGTAAGATGTATAAACAACTAGGCTTGATATTTCCAGAAAAAAGTAGTTACTTTGTATCGAAAATTGAAAATTTAAAAAATAAATAAAATGGTTACAGCATTAACAATCGTAATTGCATTGGTTTGTGTACTTCTAATGGGAGTAGTATTGATTCAAAATCCTAAAGGAGGTGGAATAGATTCAACATTCGGTGGATCGGGTGCCAATCAGATGTTAGGTGCAGCTAAATCAACAGACTTTATAGAAAAATTGACTTGGGGATTAGCAATAACTTTATTCGTACTTTGTATCATTACTGCAATTGCAGTAACGGGTGCGGGTGGTTCTGGTAATCAAATTTTCGTACCAACGAATTAAGAAGTCCTTACATTTTATAAAAGATAAAAAAGCCTGTTCTCATCGAGAACGGGCTTTTTTAGTTGTTAAAGTGAATTATAAACATGAAAGAAACATATTTAGATGTTACTCAGGAGTCGGGAAGGATATTTTTTACAAGTGATACCGTAGGACCAATTGTTATGTTAAATCTTCTTCGCTTTAAGGAGATAGCTGATTTTAGCTCTTGTCCAGAATTAAATCCAGAATCACCAATCAGTGGTCGTGAATGCTATAAGATGTATATAAAGCATACGACTCTGTTTCTTGAAGAAGCAGGAGGTCAGTTGTTGTACTTTGGGAATACACAGCCTTATGTAATCGGTCCATTGGAGGAGAAATGGGATTTGATGTTACTTGTAAAGCATACGAGTAAAGAAGAATTTTTGAAGTTTGCAATTAATGAAGAATATCTTAAGATAATAGGATATCGAACGGCTGCGTTGGCTGATAGTCGGTTGTTGCCAATATCTAATGGGAAGCTATGAGTAGTAGTTTGTATTTTTAGACCTTCTCAACACACTAGAGTTGAGCTTCCCAAGTTTTCCGATAGTTCTCGGGAAGGTCTGGTAAGCAAATCCAAGGAATAGTGGTGTCATGTTGGGCTTACCAATCTTTGTGAGCTTGGGGATCCCTTTATGCGGAGTATTTAATTTATATATTGCAATATTACGATAAAAGAACTACATTTGTATCATGGGACTTACCAAAACAGAAATATTCACGGAAGATCAGAACAGGGTTGCTGCCATTGCAAAAGTAATAGGACATCCAGCACGAGTAGCTATCCTTCAATATTTAGCAGCTAAAAATTCTTGTGTTTGCGGAGAATTGGTGAATGAGATAGGATTGGCACAGCCTACCATATCTCAACATTTGAAAGAGCTAAAGAAGATAGGCATACTCAAAGGAAGTATAGACGGTACAAGTGTATGCTATTGTATAGATCAATCTGTTTTGTCAGAAATAAAGTCTGTTTTTATGCATTTTTTTGAAACTTGCAGCAGCGGGTCTTCAGAAGATGGGTGTTGTTAATCGTAAAATTAATATCGTTATGAAACTAGAAGAAATTAAAACACATCTCAAAAGCTTATCAACTATTGCTTTTGAGTTGCCCGATGGAACATTGGTACCAAATCATTTTCATGTAACTGAAGTGGGTAGGGTAACAAAGGACTTTATTGATTGTGGAGGTACAGTTCGTCATGAATCAGTAGTTAATTTCCAATTATGGGAAGCGGATGACTATGATCATAGACTACACCCAGGCAAGCTGGTTGATATTATAGAATTATCTCAGAAAGTGCTTGGGGTCGAAGATCTGGATATTGAAGTGGAGTATCAAGGAGCAACGATAGGAAAATACGGACTTGATTTTGATGGTAAATATTTCAAACTGACGACAAAGCAAACGGACTGTCTTGCAAGAGATAATTGTGGAGTGCCACAAGAAAAAGTAAAATTTGATCTAGGTTCATTGACTGCAAATACTTGTACTCCAGGTGGCGGGTGTTGTTAAAATAAATAAGAATGTATCAAGAAATAGAAACCTCAATCGAGGCTTTTGACATAAATAACATTACTGACGACCGAAAGCTATTGTTAGATGAATTGGTGGGATATATCCGACATCGAATTGGTGAGGGGAATTCAGTAAACCTAAATTTTATCTGTACTCATAATTCTAGGCGAAGTCACCTTTCTCAAATTTGGGCACAGACGATGGCTGCATACTTTAATATTAGAGATGTGCATTGTTATTCTGGGGGAACTGAGGCAACGGCTATGTTTCCTGTAGTGGGAGAAACGCTAGCTAGTCAAGGGTTTGCAATTTCAAAACTGGCTGATCAAAAGAATCCAGTTTATGCTATCAGATTCGATAGTGTATCTCGAGCTTTGATTGTATTTTCTAAAAAGTATGACGATGCGTTCAATCCAAAATCTGAATATGGAGCGATCATGACGTGTGCATCAGCTGATGCGGGATGCCCAGTAGTTGTGGGAGCACAAGTGCGACTACCAATCCGATATAATGATCCTAAAGTGTCTGACGGCACACCGGATCAAGCAAAAGTATATCTAGAAAGAAGTGTGCAGATAGGTACAGAGATGAAGTATGTATTTCATCAAGTAAGTCAGAAACTCAGAGGTACTTAGAAATTGAGAAATGTATTCTCGATTTTAGTTGCATGGTTATAGCTAATACTGGGCTTCTTGGATTTATTCCACAAATTGTTTTGGTCAATCCTAAAGTGTCGATTTAAATTGGTTGTCGTGTACTTGCACGGGTCATTTGCACTACCTAATTGTCACCGATAATTCAGGAAATAAAATCGTTCGCCATCGGCAAGAAAAGGATATTTGGCAGTCGTTATACGATTATCCTTGTATAGAGATGGAATCAGAAAAACAGCTAAGGACGGATAGCATAGAGGATGAACTATTATCACTATTGCTTCCTCCTATTTCTCCTTTTTAGAGGGGCTCCTATTTCAAATTCGTCTATACGAACGTCTAGTACGATCGGATACTGCTCATTACCCCCCACACCTTTTTGTAATTTCTGACGAAACAGCTATTCTGTTTTTTAATTTATTCCGAAGCATTCTGCCATTCATAATAGGATTAGCTCCCTTTTTACCAGTTGTGATTTCATATAGCATCTCGAATGCTTTATCAATTCCGAATTTCAGCTTATGATACATCGTTTCCGAAGTGGTGGATTCGACATAGTCGCACTTGCGAGACCTTATTACTATAGGGCTGACTACCTTAATGTATGTATTATGATTGCATTTTTGCAATATATTGTATATTCTCGCCAAGCTGACCATTTTTGATCAGCCAAATGTTGATAACACAATAGTTTTGTTTCAAATCTGGATTTAAACTTTTCTAGTTCCAGTGTTTTTTAATGTTTTATAGCGTTTATTTACATTACGAAATACAACTTAAGTCACTAAAAAAAAACTATTTAAGTATGACTATCCGTAAAGTTACCTAAAGAAAAAAGTAGGTTGAACGACCGCAATAAAGAGTCTCTCTAAAAGGTCTGGCCCGAAATACCTTCTGTTGAATTTGGAACAAAATTCATTAAGATAATTTTGTAGAAAATTAGAATTGACACTATGATGAATGCCTAGAAACCACCGTTTAGCATTGCCAATCGCTATGTGGACCCAAGGTAACATAGAGCTACTAAGGATTTTATCAAAACATTGAATGGCTGTGTGATTTCACTACTAAAGCTATTGCTGCGTTGGTTGATGTGGTAGTATCTTACTCAATCATAGGTGCTTTTTTAGGCTGATGGCTTAATAGAAACTAACATCATCGTTCAAAAAAAAATCATAATAATAGAGCAATCGACCTGACTGAGTTGATTGCTCTTTTTTATTTTACCATTTTGTGTTTCAAAGTATTACTTGTGGCTCAGAATATAATGTTTGCTAATTTATAGTGAAATAAAAACAACATGTTCCTTTATTTTTTCTTGAAGCTTGTTTTCAATACTATCTTGTGACCTATATCTTATGATTATATTTTAATATTATAAACTCATGTCACCACAATCAGAATTTGCCACGCAACTCCTCCATTGGCATGAAGAGGTAGACAGAAGATTACCATGGAAAGAGGATCGAGATCCCTACAAAACATGGCTCTCAGAAATAATAATGCAGCAGACTAGAGTGGCTCAAGGAACGCCATACTATCTTAAATTTGTAGAAGCATTTCCTACAATAATAGATTTGGCAAATGCTCCAGAAGGGGATGTGATGAAGTTATGGCAGGGACTCGGTTATTACAGTCGAGCACGTAACTTACATCATGCAGCAAAGACAGTGAGAGATAAATTTGGAGGTCAGTTTCCTACAGAGTACAAGGACATTCTATCTCTCAAAGGAGTAGGGAAGTACACCGCTGCAGCTATTTCCAGTTTTGCCTATGGACAAGAATATGCAGTAGTGGATGGAAACGTCATACGAGTATTGTCAAGGTATCTGGGTATTACAGATGCTGTAGACCATTCTGTAACTCTAAAACTGATAAACGAGAAAGCCGCACAACTGATAAAAGGCGCTGATCCTGCTGCATATAATCAGGCAATCATGGATTTTGGTGCTACTTACTGTACACCTAAGTCTCCAGATTGCATCCAATGTATATTCTCAAGCTTGTGCAAAGCGCATAACAAGGGCCTAGTCATTGAAATACCTTATAAGGCAAAGAAGATAAAAAAGAGAACTCGCCATTTACACTATTTGATCATTCATGATCGAAATGGAAATACAATAATTCGCCATCGGAAAGAAAAGGATATCTGGCAATCACTATACGATTATCCATGTATGGAGATGGAGTCAGAAAAGATGCTTAATCAGGAAAGTATAGCGGAGTATTTGTTATCAATATTTGGACTACAGATTACAGATGTAAAGTTTCCAAATAAGACCTACAAGCATATTTTGACGCATCAGACATTGTTTGCTCAGTTTTATTATGTGCAAGTGTATGAATTATCGGAAATCACTTCTCCATATATAATTGTTTCTAATTCGGATGTTGGATCTTACGCACTTCCCGTTTTACTTACGAATCATTTGAAGGATGAAGGGGAATTAACGTTGTTTGATTAAAAGGCTGTACAATAACACTGTGTGATCCCATCAGGATCATATTTTCTTTCTTAATTTCATTCTAAAATAATCTGATACCATTTCTGTTTTAGAATGACAGTTAATTTTGGTATTATGCCGATACATGTTGAAAGTAGGTAGTGTCTATACGAAAACAGCACTTTTTTCAGAATCGGTTAATTTCTGTTAGTTGAGCAGGGTGAAATTATGTTTAAATTTTACTTCTTGATCGTATTTTTTCAAATTCTTACAAATTCGTGTAAGTTCAGCGCTCTTTTTACATCTATGCCTTAGCACTAGACATAAGTATCCTATTGAAGCTTTGTTCATGAAAGATATTTTTCTACGCTGCTTGTCTTATTCGCTTCTTTGGTTTGATCTTTTTTCTAACTCGTTCTTTTATCACAAGATTTCCAAGCCTTTTTAAAGTATATGCCAATACACCATATCCAACATATCTTTTAAATCCTTCCAAACCTTTATCTGGCACTTTGTTCACTCCGCTATGTTCTAGCTCATTTATATTTGATTCTATCGCACTATGCCCATTCATTAACAAGCGATATTCTTTGCTTGATTCTTTCTCTTTAGCCGATTTTGATGGCCTCCCTTTGCTAGCTATTACTACTTTGTTAAATACCTTTTCTAGACCCTCTCTTGATAGTTTCGAATAAAATCCTCTATCAAATGATATACTATTAAATTCATACCCAGTGCTGTAGACTTCCTGTAGCCGAGTC
>JBLHWH010000070.1:0-29393 GCA_047628935.1 Halioglobus sp.
TTTGTCGAAACAAAATTAATAAAACAGCTTTACTTTTTGTCGCTTTTTGTTTCCCTAGCTCCCATTGTCCTAGGACAATGGGAGCTAGGGAAACAAAAATTAACTAACAACGTGGTGAAACTTTACACGAAGTGATTCAAATTACGATCAGCATTTACTACTTCAGAATCATAATTGATTATACTTCTAAGCTTCTGTGATTTCCTACAGGCATCAATATTCTCATTTACAGTAATCCTTGCCATCCATGGTTTGAATGGTTTAGACATATCAAAGGTCAAGATATATTTAAGCAATTTTAAATATGCTCTATTAACTACATCCTCAGCTGCTTGATGATCTTTTTGATACCGTAACGAAATACTCATCATATAACCAAAGCATTCCTTATAAAGCTCATACTGAGCCTTACGGTCTAGATTGATTAGTAATGATATTTGCTCTCGCGTAATATTCAAAGTGTAGTTGATTAGTTTTTTTTAAGTGAATTTGTGTTTTAAATTTAGTCATTCCAAATAACAACCAAAAGTCATTTCTGTCCAACACATACCCTTTTATACGCTATATTTTAATTACTTTTTTCATCTCTGTTCTATTATCAAATTCTATCCTTAAAAAGTAGACTCCTTTGTCGATAGTGCTAATATCCACAGTTATAGTTTTATTTATTGGCAATAGATTTTCATATCTTGTCATTAACTTTCCATCGACATTCAGTATGGAAACTGTACTTCTATAATCAGAAATTGACCCAGCGTATATGTTGACAATATTAGTCGTAGGATTGGGGAATACTTTCAGTTCTATTAAAGGTTCTTTTTCGATTAAAGCAGTTATCCCATTGAACTGTACATCATTTACTATTGGATTGTTAGCAGATATAGTAACTACAACTTCATCCCTTGCCATTCCCGGTCTTTCTCTCACCACAGTATATGTTCCATATGGTAAAGAACTAAATAGGAATTGGCCATTGTCATCAGTATATTTTTGTCCTACGACAACAGATTCATGAAACAACATTATATTATCACTGAAATCATAACTCCAAGAAAATCCTCCTATCTTCCCAACTCCTTCTACATTAGATATTTGCATTGCAAAAATATTTACAATACTCTTGAGACCTTTACCACCATTTGCTACAATAAAATGATTGGATTCATCCCAAAAAGGGCTTTTAGTAGAATATGATGGAATAAATTTGTTAGAATTCAATGGTTTTGCTCTTACAAAATAAGTACCATCTGCCATGTTGTTTGTATAAAAAAGACCTTCAATATTCGACAATGGCCATTCTTGAACATTTTCATATAGGTAGGCACTTTCCCCCTCTACTTTGTACAGTTCTATTTCAGCACCCTGACCTTGTTTTGCAATTTCATCATAATACGTAATTACTACACCTTCATCTATGCCTAGATCATCCGATGAAAAGTAGGTACAAGCCTCAAATACACAACCGTCATCTAAAGTTACCTCTACGCAATACAAACCTTCCTGTTGGACAAAAATAATGGATTGAGTCTGACCCGTATTCCATAGATAGCTGACAATTGAAGTAACATCAGCTCCATAAATAAATACAGATAAGTTTGCTGAAGAACTGTCTACAAATTCCGTTAGTATCTCCCCTTCACATTCATAATTTGTTTCTAAATCAACAATAATACAATAATCAGATTCGCAACCTGCACCATCTACTATAGAAACACAATATTCACCAATATCATCCACACTAATCGCATTTCCATTTTCTCCAGTACTCCATGTGAATGTGATTGGCAATTCTCCATAAGCTATAGCAATCAATTCACCCGATTGTTCAGTATGCTCACATCCAATAATTACTGAACAATCTGGAATAAATGTATAATCATAACAAGCGCTGAAAACACAACCAGAAACATCTGTGATTGCAGCACAATAAATACCTTCTGCATTAGGCTCAATAGATTCTGACGCTCCTAAATATTGTCCATTATACGTCCACGAGTAATAAAATGGTGAGTCACCAAATGCATTCACAAATAACTCATTTACTCCGGTATCAGCCCAGTTGTGTTCATATATATATGCATAGCAATCATCCCAAGCACTGCTATCAATAACGACATTCAAACAATCAAAAGCAACACAACCTAATGTATCAGTTATCGTTACACAATACGCACCACTTTCAATTACTTGAATTTGTGACTCTAGTTCTCCTGTACTCCACACATAATCAAGTTCTTCCGATTGGCCAAATCCAATAGCCATAAGCGTTACACTATTATAGCTATTCTCTTCTGATATAAATACAAAACAGGGATCTAATGGATCAAAATTAATACAAGCAACTGAAGTACAATCTTGTGCATCAGTAACTGTCACACAAAATTCGCCAATAAAATCCGATGATATAGAATAGGTTGGTTCCACAGTGTCATCTTCCCATAAATACGAATATGGACCGACTCCGATATTAATTACACTTAGGTTTATAATGCTTAAAGAGTCATCAGGAGTGGGAGTAATAAAAGAAGAACAATAAGTACTACCGTTTTTACAGAATAAAAAGTCTTTTTCAAAATCGGTATCAAATTCTGTGTAGCATTCATCATGAAGAATAAATTCAGCACTACAATCTATCAAGATCAATGTAAAACAACCATCTACCGAATCTGAAGCTATCTCTACCAAAAAATTATAGTTACCATTTATATCAGTACTAACGAAATCATCCAAATCACCATCCGTAAAAGTTAATAATAAACCCGCTTCAATAGCAGGACTTCCATCCTCAAACAGAACCTGACCCGACACATCCAAAACAATTTGTCCATGTGAATAGACAGCAAACAATAAAAAGCATCCAACTAACAATGTATTTGTCTTGTTAATAATTTGATTCATTTATTTCTACTTTCTTTGTTAAAACACTTGATTAAAATAATATTAATCAAGTATTCAAGTTTCTAGTTTTCAAATATAGTAAATAGTGAAACCTTTTCAATTTAAAAGTCATGACTATAAGATTTATAACTACTAATAAATCCTACAACCATGCTTAATTAGTTTGTTCGCTAAAATACTGTATTTGGTTTTTCTCTTAGTAAACAAATTTATGAAAACGGGTAATTAATACACGTTCATAAAAGTATACGAAGTCAAATAAAATAAGGTTAGCATAAGGTGCGAAAAACTTAAAAATTAAAACATGTAGTTAATATTCGATCATTCGGTGTAAGTTTGTTTTGATGAAAGTAGAATTTTGGTATGTAGGCAAAACGAATGAAAAGTATCTCACTCAAGGAATGTCAATTTTTGAAAAAAGACTAGGTCACTATTGCAAATTTGCTTCTGTTTGCCTAAAGGATGTAAAACCAGGGCAAACCTCCAATGAAACAAAACTAAGAGAGTTTGAATTGATAAACAACAAGTTAGCTACATCAGACTACTTGATTCTTCTTGATGAAATAGGTGAAATGTATAGTTCAGAAAAATTTTCTAAATTAATAGAGAAACTACAACAAAATGCTTCTAAAAGGGTTGTTTTTCTAGTAGCTGGAGCTTTTGGTGCTCATGAACTACTTCAGAAAAGAGCAGACAAAATGTTATCTTTATCCCAGATGACATTTTCACATCAAATGATACGTTTATTCTTTTTAGAACAGCTGTATCGGGCATTCACAATTATTAGAAACGAAAAATATCACAACGCATAATCTATGACTGTTACTATTCTTATCATAATCGTTACATGTTTGATTTCATACAAAGGTTTTAACGATCGTTCTTTTTTTGAAAAATTAAAACATCATCCAGTCTCTGAGGCAAATAATGGTGAATGGTACCGTATGGTTTCTAGTGGCTTCTTGCATGCTGATTGGTTTCATTTGGGAATCAACATGTATGTTCTGTATGAGTTTGGTTCATTGGTAGAGAGACTTTACCTTGATCAGTTTGGAGATGTTGCGGGTAGAGGGATATACTTATTACTATACCTTGTCATGATAATATTAGCCGACATACCAAGTTTTATCAAGCACAAAAACAACAGATACTATGGTGCTATAGGTGCAAGTGGTGCAGTTTCTGGAATCTTGTTTATATTCATACTATTTTTGCCATGGGCCGAACTAAGATTATACTTTGCCATTCCTATTCCAGCCATTATTTTTGGAGTATTATATCTGGCATATAGTTCTTGGGCGAGTAAAAAAGCAAAAGACAACATAGGCCATGATGCTCATTTTTATGGTGCACTAGCTGGCATGGCTCTTACTATTATACTGATACCAAGGACCCTAGGTGTTTTCATAGATCAGTTTATAAATGGTCTTCCATTTTAATATTTACGGATTACAGAAAATATTACAACTTACTACAAATATTACAACTTACATTACAATTTACATTACATGAAAGAGTCCAAAAACATCCAGCAATATAAGGAGCTGGTAGAAAATAAATATAAGGTCTACAATAGCCTTTTTATGAATCTACCTTACGAAAGAGTAGCAAATATTGGTATGCTAATTCCATTGTTACATAAAGTATGTCATGAAGGATTAGCAGCTGGACAAAATCCAAAACAAATTATTGATCGCTTTTTTGAGCAGCATACCGTAATTAAAAGCGAAGATAAGAAGGTAGATTTCTTCTTCAGAGTGATTCAATATGTAGAAAGACAAGTAGTACTATTCGATAGTGTTGAAGATTCTAGACTTACTACACAAGCGGGGGACAGATCTAGTTTTCCAATATCCAAACTAATCAATAAGCTGTCTGGTGACAAGCTAAAGGAAGCTAAGAAGAAACTGTCAAATTTTGGCGTTCGAATTGTTTTCACAGCTCACCCTACTCAATTCTATCCCTTATCAGTACTAGATATTATAAACAATCTACGTGATCAGATCTCTAATAATGAGATTAATGCTATTGATATCAGTTTGCAACAACTTGGTATGACTAGCTTTATAAATGAAAGTAAGCCTACACCATTCGAAGAGGCAAAGAATATCATTTACTACCTAAGAAACGTATATTATAATGCCATTGGTAATTTATATCAAAGTATAAAGGATCAACTTAGTGATGGCGAACAATTCAATAATCCAGACCTTGTAAAAATTGGCTTTTGGCCAGGAGGAGATAGAGATGGCAACCCATTCGTAACTGCGGATACGACAACTGCCGTTGCCAATGAATTGAGGATGACACTTCTCAAGTGTTACTACCATGAATTGAAAGCATTACAGAAAAAGTTAACTTTTAAAAAAGTGACAAAGGCTTTGAGCGATTTGCGGCATAAGCTTTACGCATGTATGTTTGATGAAAATGCCCATATAACATTTGAAGAGATTATAACGCCTTTGGATCTTATTCATGACGTTATTATTGAGTCTTACAACGGTCTATTTATCAATGATCTGAATAATCTAAGAGATAAAGTCCATATTTTCAAGACCCATTTTGCAACTTTAGACATACGTCAAGATTCTAGCACTCATTATAAAGTGGTAGAGTCAATCGTGAGCAAATACGGTCTTGCTGAGAAACCGCTTGCTGAACTTTCTGACGAAGAAATGATGGATCTTGTCTTGAACAGTAATGCTAATGTAAACGCGGATGATTTCGAAGAGCCAATTATAATAGACACAATAAAGAACATTAAAAATCTAGCGTCCATACAGCAAAAAAATGGTAAAGAAGGATGCAATCGATACATCATCAGTAATTCTGAAGATAAGTATGCTATGCTATTTGTTTATGCACTTTTCCGTTGGTGCGGATACAAGCCTGAAGAAATCAATTTTGACATAGTGCCATTATTCGAGACGATGGAAGGCATGCAAAACGCTGAAGATGTAATGAATACACTTTTTACACTTCCAGAATATAGAAACCATGTAACAAGAAGGGGAAACAATCAAACTATAATGCTTGGCTTTTCTGATGGAACTAAAGATGGTGGATATCTCAGGGCAAATTGGAGTATCCATAATACCAAAGAATCCCTATCTCGTATTTGTGATCAAAACGGAGTTGCCGCTGTATTTTTCGATGGTAGAGGTGGCCCACCAGCAAGAGGTGGAGGAAAGACACATAAATTTTATGCATCACAAGCTAAAGACATCGCTAATAATGAGATTCAATTGACCATACAAGGTCAAACCATAACAAGTACTTACGGAACTGAAGAAGCTTTTGTATACAATGTGGAGCAAATGATAACTGCGGGTTTGGTAAATCATCTAGACAAAGAAGAAAGACCAGACTTATCTGATCAAGACAGAGCACTAATGGAAGAACTCGGCAACTTGAGTTTTGAAAAATATGATTCTCTTAAAAAACATGATAAGTTCATTCCGTATCTAGAAGAAATGAGTACACTCAAGTACTATGGCAATGCAAATATTGGTAGCCGTCCTGGTAAAAGAGGAAATAAAAAACAACTTACGCTTAGTGATTTAAGAGCAATTTCTTTTGTCGGTTCTTGGAGTCAGCTAAAACAGAATGTGCCAGGATACTTTGGTATAGGTACTGCAATAAATACGCTCAAATCACAAAATAGAATTCAAGAAGTCATTGACCTATTCAATGAGATGACTTTCTTCAAAGCATTGATTCTCAATAGTATGATGTCACTGACTAAATCTTACTTCGAGCTCACTTCTTATATGAAGAAAAATGAGAAGTACAGCGAATTCTGGCAGATATTGCATGATGAATATAAGCTCTCAATTGATATGCTCTTGGAAATATCTGGCTATTCTGAACTCATGGAAGAAGAACCAATTTCAAAGACATCGATTGGTATTAGAGAACAAATTGTACTTCCATTATTGACTATCCAACAATATGGTCTACAAAAGCTTTCTGAAGCTGACAATGACCATAAAGAAGTCTATGAGAAGATCGTAACTCGTTCTCTTTATGGTAATATTAATGCGAGTAGGAATTCGGCATAAGTTGAAATTATTAATTTTTTATTACAGAAATTAATTTCATAAAAATAACCCAAAGGGATAAATTCCTTTGGGTTATTTTTATTGTCTGAATACTATATTCAGTATTAACCATATTTATCTTTCAACTCTATTTTTTTTATCCGACTGTTAATAGCCCCCTTATTTCGACCAAGATGTTCAGCTATTTCTTGCACAGTAGCTCCACTACAATACATTTCAGTTAGTTCATCATCTTCTTCCTCATCCCAAGGCATATAAGCTCGTTTATGGGCTTTTCTAACTTCATTAAAACGATTAGACTTTGTATCTTCCTTATTCGATCCATGCTTCTTTTTAGGATAATTAGCGAACTTTATTGTCTTTTTTAACGCAGCTTCAAACAAGCCAAGATCTTCACTTCCAACAATTACAACATGATTTTCCGTTCCGGTAGCGGTATGCCTCATTTCTGTTATCTGTAGGAATTGAAGTCCTTCAGCATCTTCCTTTAATTCAAATAAAAATGATTTGTCCTTACTAGAAATTTCATTGTAATTTTTTAGAATCATGATCTTTATTGTTTTTGTTCAATTCATTATTCTAATTTATTTTTAGCATTTCAATTATATATTCTAATCTCGCAAAACACTTACTTTTCGACTTATCCGATCCTTATCGGTTGCTAATACTAATATATATTGACCGGAGCTCAGCTGATTCACATTAATATCTAAAGTGCTTTTTCCCGTTTGAAACGTTCGAGAATTACTATTTATCACTATTTTTCCAAACATATCCACTATTTCAAATAACACAAGTTGACTCTTTGTTAGCGAAAACTCCACCGTTATATTTTCAGAAGCCGGATTCGGAGAAACAGACGTAATAAAAATGTCACTATTTAACTTCACCAATCCATCTTCTGTGGAGGATATAGTAGAAATATCCTGCTTAAATCCATAAATTGATATTTCTCCACTATTACTTCTTCCATCCGCCCAGAATGGAATAATATATTTATCTGTTGATACTACTTGATTATACTCACCTATTCCAAAGCCTTGATTCAGGTTTCCTATTGAACTAAAATCTGAAGCTTCAGAACTAACACTGAATTGTTCAAAAGTTTCTCCACCATCTTTTGATACACCGAGATAATAATTCATATCAGATATGGTTTCATTCGCATCTCTGCCATCATACCAAGAAAGAGATACATCTCCACCGCTAGATATATTAATAGCAGAATAAAACTGTTCTGTAATAGGATCAGAATCATCATTAACGACTCTTGCAGAAGCCCACGTCTCTCCCTCATCATCAGATGTTGTTAGATAGATATCATAACCATCAATATTACTCCCAGGGGCAATTGTAGCAGTATATGCAACATATAATCGTCCATCAAACTCTCCTCCAGACTTGTCAATACCAATATGTGGACAAGGATACAATCGAGTGTCGCCTATCCCTATTACCTCGCCTTGAGAATTTCCTAACTCAGCAAAATTAAAATCTTTTACTTTTTGTTCTGGACTGAATGTTTGACCACCATCCGTAGATTTGGCCATATAGATAGCGTACTGGTTTGGATCTTCATTATCATCAGCAAGAAACGTCACGTATATATTTCCTTCTCGGTCAGTATCAATGGAAGTAAACTGAGCAATATTATAACCATTTGTATTTAAAACAATAGCATTATCAAAATCAAAAGATTCTTGGCCTGCAACTTTCCGTTGAAAGGTAATTTCATAGGCTGGCGTAGGTAAAGTTATATCTTTGATATTTACAAAAGCAACATAGATATTTCCTTGATTTGGACTTGTTAATGAATTATCTGATACCATCCACTGCTTATCCGCTGCAAATGCTAAATCGCTAAGTCCAAATAAGTCATTAAATGAAGTTTCAATAACAGGATTTCTGCCCAACCAAGTCAACCCACCATCATTTGAAGTTGCATAATAAATGCCCCAGTAAGCTACAAAATCCTGTAAAGTGATGACTAACCATGTCAAATGAGCTACTCCATCATTATCAAATACAACAACGGGATCCCCTCCACCAATTGGTGTAGATCCTGGTACAAGAACACCATTAAAAGAAGATCGAGTCCAGCTATCAGCACCATCATTCGTAGTATATATTCCGATAGAAATAGATTCTTCCTGATTAGAAGGATCTAATTTAATACACCCTACTATTATATTATCTTGATCTATAGGATTAACAGCAGCGTGAAGTTCGAACTCATTTGTATTAGAATTCACTTGAACTTCTCCAGCACTTCTTTTGTCTGATTTTTGCTTTTTATTTCCAGAATTCGGATTTAATTCCAGATTTGTTCTATTAATATAATGCTCAAGCTGTTCGAATTTTTCACAGGCTACTTTGACCCCTTTTTCGTTTACTGGATATTTAAATGATTGTCCATTTAAAACGACTACAGAAAATACAAGAATGACTAGGCTTATAAATTTAATGATGTTCATAGTGATTGTATTACGATTAAATAAATTGGAAATATTGTATTTCAAATATATAAAATTCATTCGATATAATTTCATTCAATCCATAATAGGTGCATTATAGGTTTGTCTTTTTCACTTGAAATTTTCATATGACTCTAAAGCATTCTTGTAGAATCGCGAATTTGCAAGAATCGCAGAATCGCTTTATAGTGTCTACGATAATTGAATACATATCAAAACAGTTTGTCTATTTTTGATTCAAGTATTTTCGCAAAAATGACTTCGTAACATGTACCTATCAATATCGCAATAAATTCATGATTCAACCAACCGAATATATTCTGAAACATTATTCATACTATTTATCAGTTCTCTAAATGACCTCTATTATAAAACCTATAGTATCCCTCCAAAATTGAATAGCATTCAAAGTAGTATAGGATTGTCTAACTTACAACTACCCTTAATATATATAAAAAATAAGCTACACCTCTGCGAATTCCTTTCCATCTACGATTAACATGAATATAAAATTCGGCTATTGCCCTATCTGCATAAAAACCTTCGCAAACAGTACAATCATTTATTAATACAAAACCTACTATTACCTAACCATGGATTATAAATAGAGATAGACGTGAAGGTTCGCTCCAATATAAATCTAAATATGGATAGAGGAATTGATTGCCATTATCAGAATGGGTTATCTTAGACCTATCAACTCATCAAAGTATTTAGATAGCATTGACTTCAGTTTTTCTTTCTCATCCACTCCTACCATCCTTAAAATTCAAATTCATCTAAAAGCTAGTTCCTTAGGTCAAGAAGACTATCTTCCGTCTTTATTCAATATTATCAATGCACCTATTACACCAGGAACCCAAGCACATAATGTCAGAAGGAGAACAATAATGATAGATCCACAGCCTTTGTCATAGACTGCTAATGGTGGAAACAGTATCGATAGTATAACTCTAAAAATGCTCATAATTCTTTGTGTTTGATATATACAAGTTATTTCGAGCCTCTAGAAGTTTCACCATATCGACCAAGTAATATTTATAAACGACGACTGCATGAAATACCATCAGAATTAAACTTTTGTGTTACTTTTGCATCACTAAAAATATCCACCACTATGAGTGATTCTTTACGTTACGATTTAAGAGGAGTTTCAGCATCAAAAGAAGATGTACATAAAGCGATTAAAAATCTAGATAAAGGTCTTTATCCATATGCATTTTGTAAGATTCTACCTGACTATGCGTCGGGGGATGATGCATACTGTAATATCATGCATGCTGACACTGCGGGCACAAAAACTAGCCTTGCCTATATGTATTGGAAAGAAACTGGAGACATTGATGTGTGGAAAGGAATAGTACAAGATAGTATCGTTATGAATATCGACGATATGGCTTGTGTAGGCGCAGTCGATAATATAATCTTATCATCTACCATTGGAAGAAATAAAAATCTCATCACAGCGGATGTTCTAAATGTATTAATCAACCATACGCAGACCTTCTTAGATGAAATGGCTAAGAACGGCGTAAATATGGTGTTAGCTGGAGGAGAAACAGCGGATGTAGGAGATATCGTACGTACTATTGATGTAGGATACACAGCTTTCGCACGGATGAAAAAGTCAGACATCATAGATAATGATATTCAAGTTGATGATTATATAGTTGGATTTGCCTCATACGGTCAAGCAACTTATGAATCAGAATACAACGGTGGGATGGGAAGTAATGGATTAACTTCAGCTCGTCATGATGTATTTCACAAATCATATGCTAAAAAATATCCAGATAGCTATGATCATAATACTCCTGAGGAAGTTATATTCTTAGGTTCCAAAAAACTGACAGATCCGACATCAATAGAAGGGGTAGATACTGGAAAATTAGTGCTCTCTCCTACTCGTACTTATATACCCCTAATCAAAAAAATAATAGTAGCGAATAGATCAGATATCAATGGGATGATTCATTGTACTGGTGGTGCTCAAACCAAAGTGATGAAATTCTTGAATAAGAACTTGAGAGTTGTAAAAGACAATCTTCTTCCTATTCCTCCCCTATTTGAATTGATAAGAGAAGAATCTGGATTAGACTACAAAGAGATGTATCAAGTATTCAACATGGGACACAGACTTGAAATATATACTGGAAGTAAGGACGCAGCCGAAAATATGATTGACATCGCTAGATCATTCAATATAGATGCTCAAATCATAGGAAGAACTGAAGCTTGTGACAAACAAGAATTAGTGATTAAAAATGATGTAGGAGTTTATACTTATTAGGAAGTTAATCCCTCTTTGCTCTAGCTCTAAAACCCATGTGCAGTTCAACCCTTTCTCCTGTCTTTCCCTCCAGGAGGGAAAGACGTTACTGTAGTGGTTAGCAGATTTTAAATTTGTGTCTAAAAAATGTAGTCGATTCCTTAGGTACTGATTGTACAAACAATCGTTTCAAAAATTAATTAAGCAGAAAATGAAACAAACATGTATGCACACCTAAAGGGTATCTGACATATACTCGTTGCTTACACTGAAGTCCAATCGTACTTAGTGCCTCTCAGAAGAATCGATCGTTACAGATCAAGCAAATTGTCAGACACCAAAATAGGTGTGCAGACAATACGATATGTTACTTCATCAAATTTATATAACTCATAATATAACCTAGATGAATCCCTTCATGAAACAATTCAAAATTGATGGCATCAGCTGCGGAATCTAAATTGACCTTAGTTCTTGAAACAAAGGGTTCATAATTAGCAAATAGTCCTCCCTTGTAATCTTCCTCCATCTGAATAGCGGACCCAATTAGTCTTTCTCTAATATAGGATACAAATTCTTGAGTGACATCTCCTTCAGGACTTGTTCCTGGCTTATACATAGCTGTAATATCTTTTCCTTCAGTATAAGGAGCACCAGATCTTCTGTTTATCAATAATTGCTGCACAGATATGAGGTGCGCTGCATTCCAGATTATATTATTGGATTGTCCTTCAGGAATATGATTGATTTGATCTAAGGTAAGCCTTGATAAAGTAAATGAAATCGTCTTCCGAATGCTATGGATCATCTTGAAGGTAGAATCTATGTTAGTCATAAATTAGAGTTTTCGCAAATGTACAATATATCAAATTGGTAATATTTTCAATACATTACATTTATTTCCATGTATTGCCACCTCAACATCAAACTTTTCTAGTATATTGTATAACTTTTCATAAAATATAGAATCATAGCTACCAAGAAAAAAATATACGCAATAGTCGATCTAGAAACTACTGGCGGGATGGCCAAGAGAGATAAGATTACTGAAATAGGAATTGTTTTATATGATGGTGAAAAAATCATTGATCAATATCAAACATTAGTCAATCCGGGCAGATCAATCCCTAGAGAGATAACTCGAATAACAGGGATTACCAATGAAATGGTATCAGATGCACCCCAATTCTATGAGGTCGCCAAGAATGTAGTAAAAATGACGGAAGGAGCTATCTTCGTTGCTCATAATGTAAGATTCGATTATTCATTTCTCAAAGAAGAGTTTGGCAGTCTCGGATATACCTTTACGAAAAGGCAGTTATGTACAGTAAGACTATCTCGTAAGACTTTCCCTGGGCTTAGGTCATATAGTTTAGGCAATTTGATAAAACACTTCGACATAACAGTAAATGCACGACACAGAGCGCTCGATGACGCGATTGCAACAACAGAACTACTTGAAAAAATACTAAACCAAGACTATGCAGATCAAACAATTGATCAGATAATAAATGCAGGTATAAAAACATCTAAATTACCCAAAGAGATCACTTTAGATAAGTTGCATTCTTTACCTGAGGGACCTGGTGTGTATTATTTTCACAATGTCTATAACAAAATCATCTATGTTGGAAAAAGTATAAACATCAAAAAGCGGGTGATGCAGCATTTCTCAAAGACAACACAGAAAGCTGAACGTTTGGCTAGGATGGTTAGTGATGTCACTTTCGAAGAAACTGGTGATGAATTGATCGCAATGCTTTTGGAGTCTCATGAAATTAAAGCACTTAAACCTGAAGTAAATAAAGCACAGAGAACGAGTGAATATCCTTATTTCATTCACCACTACTTTGATTCGAATGGATACTTATGTTTCAAATGGGAAAAATCTTCTATTAAAACCAGAAAAAACAAAAACATCTTGTCTCACTATGGTTCAAAACAAGGTGCTATTTCTCATTTAGCAGGAATAACAAAAGAATTAGGTCTTTGTCAATCCAAAACTGATCTTTATGAGCGAGATGGGCCATGTTTTCTCTATAAAACTAAAGTATGTTATGGTGCTTGTATAGAAGAGGAGAATATAGAAGACTATAACAGCCGTGCGGAGATTGGTATAGATTTTTTAAAAAGAATATTCGATAAAAATTTCTTTATAGTTACTCAAGGTAGGTCAGTGGATGAAAAAGGAATTATACTCGTAGAAGAAGGACACTACAAAGGATATGGATATATAGGTATTGAAGATCTCAACTACGGAATAGAGGAAATAAAAGAAGCGGTGAGGTACGTACCTATCAATCCTGAAACAAACGGTATAATAAGAACATTCTTATCTAAACATCCGCTTATAAAAACTATTTCATTTTAATTTAATTTGCTAGTGCCATATTAAATTAGATGTCTATTTGTATATTGACCTTAAAATTAAAACTATACAAGATGCAGGACCAAAATCACATAGCAAAACTAATATTAAGAATAGGATTCGGAGGATTTATGCTTACCCATGGAATTCCGAAAATGATGAAACTTTTTGCTGGTGGTGAAATTCAATTTGCCGATCCTATAGGCCTTGGAGCCACTGTTTCACTAGTATTAACTGTCTTCGCAGAAGTAATTTGTGCTTCTTTGATTTTAATTGGATATAAAACAAAATGGGCTACTTATCCACTAATATTCATAATGCTAGTGGCTGCTTTTGTTGTACATGCAGGTGATCCATTAGGTAAAAAAGAATTTGCTCTTTTGTACGCAGTTGGGTACTTAGCCATAAGTTTATTGGGAGCTGGCAAATACTCAATTGATAGAAAGTAGCCTATGAAAAACCTCAAAATCGATAAAGTAGAAATCTACGCAACTAAACTTTTGCTTTCTGAGCCATTCGTTATTTCTGTGGGTGCAATTACCCATGCTAGAAACACAGTAGTCAAGATATTCCTCACTGATGGTACTTATGGTATCGGAGAATGCTGTCCTTATCGATCTATTCATGGAGAAACAGTGGAAGGACAAATAGTTATAGCAAAAGATATTGCTAGAAATCTCATAGGTAAAGATCCTACGAACACTAAGAGACACAATCACATGATGAATATTGTTATGAAGAATAATGCATCCATAAAATGTGCTTTTGACATGGCTCTATATGATCTAAACGCAAAGCTTGCAGATCTACCACTATATTTATTTCTCGGAGGAGATAATATTAAAGAGATTTTTACTGATAATACAATTAGTTTATTATCCAAAGAACGAATGGCTGAAAAAGCTACAAAATACCAAGAGATGGGATTCCCAGTACTTAAAGTGAAACTTGGTAGTAATTCAGCAGCTGAGGATGTAGCTAGAGTAGAAGCCATAAGGCATGCTATTGGAATGGAACTGCCTCTTAGAGCAGATGCGAATCAAGGCTGGAACTACTTCGATGCTAGATATGTACTGAACGGAATAGCAGATCTTAATATAGAGCATTGTGAAGAACCAGTGTCTGCATCCAATATAAGAGATCAGAAAAGACTAACCGCAGAAAGTCCTATACCGATAATGGCAGATGAAGCTGTTTTTAATCATCATGACACTCATAGAATATTGGCTGAAAATGCAGCAGATCTTATTAATATCAAATTAGGAAAGTCAGGCGGAATTGAAAATGCCATGAAAATAGCTGGAATATGTGAAGCTGCTGGTGTCTATTGTCAAGTCGGATCATTTTCTGAATCTAGGCTTGGTATATCCGCACTTGTTCATTTTGATATGGCTTGGGATAATATCATCTATCATGATCTAGATAGTCCTCTCATGATGTCTGATGATCCTATCATTGGAGGCATGCAATATTCTGATGATTGGCAAGTTACTGTTGATGATTCTCCTGGCCATGGAGCAGATTATGATCCTGTGTTTCTTGAGATGTTTGAGTGTGTTACAGTTCGGTAGATAGTTAGTATTTATTTCTCCATTCATTCCAATTAACGAATAAAATAGGCCCTGGTATTTAATAATATCGATATCAAGTCTGATTTCATATGAAATTAAATTTCATATCACAAAACAAGGTGTATATAGAGTTGTCTAAGATATAATCTCTGTAGAGCATCTCGCAAGGCTCAATGATTTTCCTATGATTTAGGATAAGAATTCCACCCCCGTCTTAACAATTTTATCAGGTAGATTATATCTCGGATCAAAGCTATAATCGCCAATCAGTTGGTTATTCCAGCTCGCACAATTATCATGACTTTCGTATAAATAGACCTTATCTTAGTATGTGTTTTCTGTTGGAACATTTTGATGATAATAAGATATGAAGTAAATCACATCATCAACAAATGTAAAAGACCTTCCCGAATGATATTTTGGAACAATATCAGTATTTTGCCAATTCCCTCCTTGATTTGTTGACAAATAAATGGTTGCATTACTAACCCCATAGTTTATCTTCCATACTAACTATTTGCGAAATAGTCCCACCTTACAGACCATTTGTTTTAGTCTACTGTCCAGATAAAAGTATCGAGCTAAACAATAATACTAATATGATTATATTCTTCATAGTCTATTTAATGTATGTGTTAATTTATAATAATTTAATTCTTATACCAAAGCCTTCAGATGATCAAATAGGACATTTGCTAAATATTGTTGTAGTTTAAACTATAATAATATCACATTTACTTTGGTATAAAACATATCATATCTATTTTATAGAAAATATAGTTAAACACATAACATACAGTGGGTACATTTCGGAATGGAGCCTTGATAATTCTATGTTCAAGTATTCTAATTGATTTTTTTTCAGAATCACAGAATCGTCAAAATGCGAAACCGCTTTATGATGTTGACTTTTCATATCTGGCTGATGTTTTTTACTTAAATATATCAATTTCAAATATGCGGCAAATAGAAATACACCCCATACCGTCGTATATTTTTCAACCCCTTCCTTTCTTATTAGCACAAACACCAAGAACCAAGCGAATAAAGGCCAATTCATAATAAAATACTACTTATAATAAACTCATTAACACTTTTCTCAATTCTTAAAACAAAATATTAACAGTACGGAATCTACCTATTGCGTATTCATACCAGAGAGAAGAATTGATCATAGCTCAATGCAGGGCATCTAAAATCAATAATTATGAAACGTATAATTTACCTAAGCTTGCTGCTAGTAATGCCATTTATGGTATCTGCCGACCATGGCAGAGATAGAATAAATGGAAAATGGATTAGCCCTTTCCACGGAACCGTGATCAAAGTCAAAGTAAAACGGAATAAAGTTCTTGTAAAAAACTTGACAAGTAATGGCTGGATAACTTTCAGACCCTCTAGACGTGGAAAATTTGTAGATAGATATGGCAATACCATAAGAATCAAAAATGTCCATGAATTGTTGTACAGAGGCAGTTGCGGAACTGAGAGAATAAGATTTGTAAAAGAGGGGCATATACATCACAATCATTTATGTAATAGTAACTGTGGAATAGGAGATGATTATTTCTCATATGAAGATGATTATGGAAACTATGATAATGATTATGGAAACTACGATAACGATTATGGAAATAATTCAGATTATGGAGGAGGTTATTATTATAGTGGTTACACAAATAATGGCACCAACAATCGAAATAATAGATGGTCAAATAGGAATGAAAAAAAATCTAACAAACGTTTATCAGGCAAATACTTTGTAAGAGAAATCAATGAATATATTGTAATTGAAGATACCAGAAATGGACTTAAAGCTCGAAGAGGAAATCGTGATTGGGTCAATTATCGTCAGAATAGATATCGAAAAAATGAATATTTAGATCCAAAACGTAATAAGTATCAAGTAAGATCAGATGGTAGCATTTTCTGGAAAAATAAATCTGGATCCATCTCTCTGAACTTAACTAAATAGTGGATTGATAAAATATATTTTCAAGCACCTCAATTTCCTGAGGTGCTTTCTTGATTTCTAACATGATGAATTTGAATCCATAATAAACATAAATGACTATCTTGCTTTACTATTTCAATTAAAACCGAATTTTATTTATGAAAGAAATAAAAGTAACCTCTACATGTAAAGTTTATGATAGCATGTCGGATTTGACATCGATAGAGCAAATTGTCATGCAAAAAGCAATCGACATGCTAGATAATGTATACGCTCCCTACTCAGAATTCTATATTGGTGCAGCAGTTTTGACTAATACAGGAAATATCTATGGAGGTTGTAATCAAGAAAATGCTTCTTACCCCCTGTGTATCTGTGGTGAACGTGTAGCATTATACAATGCCGGAGCCAATGAACCCAAAACGCCTATAAAATTACTTGCGATCGTAAGTCATAATCCTAGAAACTTTATAGATAAACCAATTTCTCCTTGTGGAGCTTGCCGTCAAGTAATATCAGAATTTGCTATGAGACATAAGCAAGACTATGCGATACTACTCAAGGGAGACGCTGATATGGTTTACAGATTAGAATCCTCTATAGAGTTACTCCCATTTGGTTTTGATAGTAAATACCTGTAGAAATAACTAGGACTTTCTATAATTCAAAGTTGAAACCTTTTTTCTTTTTTGTATCGTATTTCCTTTTATCAAATGAATATAACTTTGCTGGCCTGTGGTTTACGTCGGTCTGATTTTCATTCACGTCAACTAAAAGGTCAATAGATTTAAGTTTACGTCTAAAGTTTCTTTTATCAATTTCAAGATCAAGGACCTTTTCATAAAGATTTTGTAACTGTTTTAAGGTGAATTTTTCTGGAAGCAGATTAAATCCGATTGGTTTCTCTTTTAATCCATACCTCAACTGCTTCAGACATTTATCAAATATTAATTTATGATCGAATGCTAATTCCTCTATATCACTAACTTTTTTCCATTTCAGGTCAGCGTTATGAGTAGAAAGATTCATCAAATTTTCGTTCAATTGTACCAAGGAGTAATAAGCAATAGTTACTACCCTACCAAGAGGATGCCGCTCAACATCGCTAAATGTACTTACTTGTTCCATGAATAAATCTGTCAAGCCTGTATGTTTTTGTAAGACTCTCTTTGCCGACTGATCCGTATTCTCATCATGTCTAAGGAGATCACCAAGTAACGAATATTGACCTTTAAAGATAGGCATATCTGATTTCAGAACAAGTACTTTAAGATCATATTTATCGTAACCAAAAATTACACAATCAACAGAGATAGCAGCTTTAAAATCAGTATCTATCGGACTATTCAAAGTACTTGCATCTTCATTCTTATCACTATAATCGGTCATATAATATTAGTATTAAGTTGTAAAAGTAGAATTTAGAAATTAGAAACTATTTAAATGGGCATATAATATTGAAGCTGTTTATCTGCCCCAGAATTCTAATAAAAAATATTAGACTGTAACTAGATGATAATGGTAAAGTCGCTTCAACATCAGTAGCATTAGAACCATGAAAAGAGAATATATGTTTAATTCGCTCAATAAAGAAGAGGATTAATTCTAGTGGTGTCCGATTAAAATAAAAATAGGACGAGACAAAAGCCTCGTGCAGAATGATTAATTTTGAAGTGCGACCAACAAAATCGAATCATGAACAAAAGTACACATTTTAGCGGACAGCCTATTTTCTCTCAACTACTAAAATTGTTAGATAAGGGCAAATTAGCCAGTATAGCTATGGAAAAGAAGATTGATCGCTACTATAAGAAATTCAAGACCTATTAGCATTTGGTTACAATGATGTTTGCCTGGCTGAGTAGTTGTGTGACCTTGCGTGATTTATCAACGATTATGATGGCTTGCGAAGGTAGTTTAAATCACTTGGGGATTGATTATACACCAAAAAGATCGACTATATCAGACGGGAACAAGAATCGGAGTAGTGCTGTATTCGAAGCTATATATCAAAGCCTCTATGAAAAACATGAGTCACTTTTGTCGGACAGCTGAAATCCTGATAAACTACCCAAAGGACTAAAATTAGATGATTCCACAACAATTGGGCTTTTCAAAGAGATATTGAAGACAAGCGGTCGTAAGCGAATAGACGGTAAACAGAAAGGAGGAATTAAAGCCCATACAGTAATAGATGCGGATAGAAAAGCACCAAGTTTTATTCACTTTACCAGCGCAGCTACACATGATAAATGCCTTTTGGACGAATTGAAACTAGAAGAGGGTGATTTTATTTGCTTTGATAAGGCTTACATAGATTACCGGCGTTTCTACAAATGGACGCAACAAGGTATATCGATGGTCACAAGAGTGAAAGACAATGCAGTATATGAATCTTACGAAGAACTAGATATCCTCGATAAATGTGATGACAGAATCATAGAAGATGAGATCGTCACAGTCCAAACTGAAAATGACCAGAAGGAGCCTGTCTGCTTAACGTTAAGGAGAGTAGCTTTTTACAGATAAGGTGTACGTATTCATGTGTAACAACCTAGAAGTAGAGGCTGAGGTGATAGCAAACATATATAAGCGCAAATAGTATATAGAAACATACTTTAGGAAATTAAAGCAAAATTTTCCACTCAAGTACTTTTTAGGAGATAATCAAAATGCAATCGAAATACAAATATGGGTGTCTCATATCGTTATGTTACTAATCGAGGTACTAAAGAAAAAATGACTTGGAAATGGGCATTTTCTAATATGGTCTCAATGCTAAGTACACATATTATGAGTTATATTGATGCTGTAAAATTCCTGAATAACCCAGAAAAAGCGTGGTCAGAGTTAAAAAAAATCAAATGTTGGGGCAAAACAGCTGGAATTGAAATTTTCAAGCGCTTAATTTAGTGCTGATTTTGAGCCATAGGGGTTCTATATTACAAAACGTATTGCTGTAACCTATACATAAGGCTTTGAATGGCAATTTATCATCATCCTAAATTTTAAGGGGACACCACTAGATTAATTCTTGAATATACAAATGGATAATATTTTCATTTTACAGTTGGTGACAATGGAATTACTGAATTAGAGTTGGTTGATGGTGATTGATCTATGAAATCGCCAAATCGCCGAACTGCTAGAATCGCGGAATTGCTTTATAATACTAACAACAAACTAGATAATACGTTGGAGAATGATTTAATACAAACGGCAAAACTTAGATGATTTTGCAGGAAGCATAAAACCAAAGACAAACCCTACTTTCTTACTCCAGCAAATATTAAATTGTTATCTCCGCTTCCCTTTTGAGTTAGAACAAGACTATCACTTGCCGCTATATATCTAAGAGATATAACTGAATTGTCCGAAAGTATTTTTTCAAAGAATATTTCAGAAGCAGAAGAACTTCTTATTGTTAGTTGTTGATCATCAAATCTGTCGCAAGAAGTTTTCACACTGGCTTCTTCCGTGTTTACAGCGGATACAGATAATGTAGATTCTTCTCTATTCATAAGATCGGAAGTTGATGTGCTATAATTTGCACAATGCCCCTCATAACTACCTATTACATCTCCATATATAATTACAATACCTCCGCCTACTTCAGGCTGACATGCAAAAAGGACACAAATAGTAGATAAAAGGAGATACGTATATTTCAATGTTAGTAAAATTTAAAAACAAATATATAGTATTTCAACGTAACTATCAGAATCAAGTAATATCCTCAAAATCATAATTCCGGAAAACAATAATCAATTTTGTTGAGTAATTTTAGTTTCACTATAATTAAGTAGAAAACTTACAAGCTAATTTTATATTCATGATTCAAGATTGCTGATCTGTCTCCAAACGTATTTAAAAGCATGATGCTCAAAGACTAAATATGTTCGTGAATGCTTACCTTACAACAAGGATATGCGATGGTAAAAAGTGATATTTAACTGGTAAAAAGCCTCTTAAAAAAGGTCTATACAAGTCTAGAGAAAATATTATTCGATAATCAATTCTAGTTCCTACTTTTTTCTAAATTATCTAATAAGTATATACATAGAATTGAAAACAAGCCACAAGACATAAAACCAATAAACAGGGGCAAAGCTGATTTATCTATAAAGTGACCAATAAAAACAGCTATAGGAACAGCCATGATAGTAGAGATGAAACCATTCAGAGAAGCTCCGACACCAGCAATGTGTCCAATAGGCTGCATCGCCATAGCTCGAACATTACCAAAAATAAACCCGATACATAAAAATTGAATTGCAATAAATCCTAATAATACATAAATACTTGGATTACCAGAATAATAGAACAATACGGTATAAAGAAATGCAAACAATGTAAATAGGTAAATTGCAATGGTGGCTAATTTTTTCATTCCAAAACGGATGACTATTGAACCATTAAAAAAGGTCGCCAATCCTAGGAAAAATGATATTCCTCCGAAGATATACACGAATTCACTGACTAAGCCATATTGATCTTGAAATATTTGCTTTGAAGTACTTAAATATACCATGAAACTTCCAGTCATAAATCCAGATACAAGTGTATAGATCACCGTGTCGCGAAACTTAAAAAACTCTTTTACCCCATCAATAAATAAGAACTTTGAAAGTTTTAGTCTGTTTTCATTAGTCACTGTTTCTCGCTGCCTAAGAGCAAACCAAAATACCGTAATTATAGTGACAATCATCTGAAAATAAAAGATGGCTTGCCAGTTATACGCATTCAAAACCCATTGTCCTAAAACAGGAGCAATCATTGGTACTAGTATGAATATGACAGTGATAAAAGACATTATCCTAGCCATATTATCTCCTTTGTAAAGATCCCTGATGATAGATATACTTACACTTCTTGGAGCTGAAAGGCCTACACCTTGAAGAAATCTTGCGACTAAAAGCATTTCTAAACTCGTGGAATTTACCGCAATAATACTTGCAGCGCAGAAAGTAACGACGCCTGCATAAACGATAGGCTTTCTGCCCAAACTATCTGATAATGTTCCAAAAAGTAACTGGCCTATTCCCAAGCCAAGAAATATCATGGTTATGATTCCCTGTAAATCATTATTATTCGTACGATCTAGATCGATACCTATGTCCGCAAGACCAGGAAGAATACCGTCTATAGACAATGCGACAGTCGACATTAGAAATGCCATTATAGCTATAAATTCTAGTTCCGATATTTTATTGTTTTTCACTTTACTCATTTTCTTTACTATTCATTTTTATGTTGAGTTAATAACTCAAGTCATAAAAATATGGTTACTATTTCATGAAACATCAATAGATATTGAGAAATATATGAAATAGCTAGTAAAACCATTTTATAGAGCCACCTAATGCCTTCCAGAAGAAATCAACTTCCCCCCCTCCCTATTTTCTAAAATGAAATACCCTCTAGTGGGAGCCTCTCTTTTGCCAAGATCATAAGTACCCTGCATATCAACTTGCATATTGTAGAATAAGAGAGAGTCACCCTGTTCTACAACATGATAGAAGTCTTTTGCAAACCATTTCATCCTGTCGACTGTATAATCGTCTAGTGCCTCCAGTAAAGAATCAACTGATGGAAAGAATGTGAATTGAATTTCATCCTGGTCTGAGTAAGAATAATCTCCCATGTAGAATCCGTCTTGTGTGCGAGCTAAACCATACCAATGAAATGAGGCTATGCCTACAGGCTGGGAATTGATTTTAGTATATTGAATGTTCTGAGTTGATAAAGCTTTTTCAAACTTTTGATTTACGTTGTGTTTAATCACTAACGTAGTGACTAAATATAAACTACTCAAGACAATTCCAATTTCATTAGCATACTTTATGAGTGCCCAATCCCCTTTCTTTTTTATGCTTAATAGCAATCCAATCAGCATAGGCATAGTATAAATAGGATCTACTACATTTATAGAATCAAAACCAAACCTGATATCCGAGAAAGGCAGAAAAAGTAGAGTGCCATAAGCAGTAAACCCATCCAGTAACATATGGGTAATCAATGTAAGCCAACTGAAGCGTGCCAGACGAAAAAATGTGATCTCTTTAGTGATCTTAATCCTTCTTAAAATATAGGCAAGTAATAAAGCCAATAACAAACTAAAAATAATGGAATGACTAAACCCTCGATGCATACTTAATCTCTCAAGGAGGTCAAGAAACGGAAGAGCTATTATATCCAAATCTGGCAGTGTTGCTATAGCTGCTCCAATTAATATTGACTTATTACCTATCTTTTTACCAAGACAAGCTTTGCCTATCGCGGCTCCTAAAACAGCTTGTGTTATACTATCCATGACATTATTGTTTTACCTACATTCACACCAAATAAATATCCCACTTATAGCCTAGATCGAGATAAAATTTGTTAGAAATCTTATCAAAATGAATTGCAAACAAGCGCTTAGTTACAGCCATCTGGCTTTATAATAATAATAATAATACTTGTTGAATTCGCATCTAGCAAACTACTAATTTTTAAAAGCGGTGCATTAAATATCACAGTCTTTCCAAATTCCACTTCAACAGCTCCCTCTACTGATATCATTTGACCGGCTTCATATAGGCCTTTCAATGGGCTATCATCCATTGTTAATGTCAAAATGGGTTTACATCCTATTTCTATTTCGAGAGGATTAAGATACGTATACTTTCCATTCTCATTTGATTCTAAAAGGTCATCTATATTTACAAATAGTCGTTTTTTTTTTGATTGCCAGAGCCATGTCATTTATCTTCTCCTCTGAAGGAGAAGTAAAGAGGAGGACGTTATTCTTTGTTTGGAGAATTCCGTTTGGGTAGGTTACGGACCTGGATTGGGTTTAGATGTTGACTTCCTACCCCGTAGCCCCTCCGAAGTGAGATTTAACATTGGTTACTGGCTTTTCTTAAGACTTCAACGGTATTGTGTCTGCACATCTACAAGGTGTCTGACACCTTGTAGATAGAGGGCTGGTTTTATTTCAACGGCAGTGCTCACGAGTAGAATATATCAGACACGCTGAAAGATGTCATACTTATCGGCTTTGAAATAGCAACTACTTCTACCTAATCAAGGTAATATTCCCAATCTCCATCTT
Organism: Halioglobus sp.; assembly: GCA_047628935.1. Lineage (GTDB taxonomy): Bacteria > Bacteroidota > Bacteroidia > Chitinophagales > Saprospiraceae > CAJXUU01. The sequence continues at coordinate 24,692 of JBLHWH010000070.1, forward strand.
GGCAACACCCCTATCTTCATACTTCAGCACAAACACATAAACTCCTTGTACCAAGGCGGCGACATTAAACTGACCGTTCCATCTTACTTCTGTTTCATTCTGCCAATATCCTACCTTATTGCCCAATCGATCATAGATGCTTATTTCACTCTGAGAAAAACCAGTAAGGTCAAAGATCCATTCGTCATTGATGTTATCGCTATTCTGTGAGAATATGTTGGGATAGACAATGTTTTCCGTTTTGTCCTCTGTGATACTTATTAATATTAAAGAGTCACATCCAAAACTGTTTGGTATAATCTGTTCATAGTCTCCAGCTTCATTAAATTGTTCATTATTGATTTCTATGGGATCACCATTGGTAAGAACATAACTCTGACTACTTGTACTAGATGGGAAAACCGTTAAATCGTAACTAATAATAGAATCACAAAGAACACCAGCAAAAGTGTCAGCAAAGATGACCGCTTCGAAATAGTATTGGTCTTTCAAAAAGAAAGAATCGCCCTCGCACATATAGTAATTCCCTATTTGAAAATGTCTAGCGATGAACGTAACATCATAAGTGACAACACTATCACAACCAAATGCAGATTGGAATACCTCTTGTGCTACACCATCGTTTGTAAGTGTATCAGAGGTGGTAGTAAAAGTATCTAATTGGCACAAGATCAATGGCACCGTTATCTCTATTATAGTATCTACTGATAGATCAAGGAATATAATACTATCGCATCCATCTTGGGAGATCAGGTTAGCCTGATAAAGATCCGCTTCAGAATAATAAGTGTTATTGAAGAAAATAGAATCACCGATGCATATAGTCGCATATTGGTTTGAAGTACCCACAAATTCGATGGTTAATATCGTAACATGAGTGCTGTCACAACCTCCACTTGTAGGAAATCCCATACTGAACGTACCCGCTTCTTTCTCCCATATATCAAAAATCAAAGTACTATCATTTTCACAAATAGAAATGAATGTTGTATCCGATAATTCTTCAACTAAGATAATTGAAATATCAGTGACTGAATCGCACCCATATATATTTTGATCTGATGAAAGTAAGAAGGAGTTATCATAATAATACTGACCCGAAACGAATACAGAATCACCAGCGCAAGTTTGGATGTTCTGTATGACAATATCTTCAGGATTCTCTGTTAATAAAAGGACAATAATGCTATCGCACCCAGCCAAGGTTTGGGAATCGATACTATAAACTCCCGAATCTAGATATGACTCGCCGTTAATAACGATACTATCTCCAAAACAAATTTTTTCATAGATGGTATCCAAATATGTAGGTAAAATGGTGAGTAATATGGAGTCTGTAGAGATACATCCCGTACTATTGGCGATTACATGTATAGTAAATTCCTCTATAGGCGTCACCAAGAGGCTATCACAGTTTTCACAAATAACTTGGTCATCTATGTACCAATTTAGCGTGTCATACATTAAGGTTGTGGATAGCAGAACTTCATCTCCAGGGCAGACAATCTGATTGTTGGAGATAATTTGAGCTTGCATGCTAATTTCGGTGGTGATAATTAGAGTGTCTCTTTGTATTCTTCCGCAAGAGTCTGATACTTCTACAAAATGAATGCCATCCGTGAGCGCTAGATAAGTACTCTCAGTGGAATTATCCGCCCATAAATACGAGGCAAAACCCAATTGTGCAGTGAGTTCAATCGGCTGATTGTCACATCTCGTAATGTCAGGACCTAAATCAAGAATAGGAAACGAATCTCAAATCTCCACAGATGTCCAACATTGATTACCTGATCCTGAAATAGAAACTCTCAGAATATAAATACCAGGTGTGACTAAGATATTCGTATCTAACAATACATTCCCAGTGTCAGCTTGATAAAAGATGTCATATTCATAAAATGATTCGCAAGCCGTTCTATTACTTAATATGGAATCTAGTGTAACCACATATTGGCATGTTGAATCCAACTCAATCACAAACGAATTCCTACAGGGAAGCGACACAAAACTTGATACTGTATCTATATTATTTACATAGTCGCATTCTAGAATTTCAGTTTCTGCAGCATTCCATATGCCTGGCAAAGTTCCAATGTCATTTATTGTCCAGTATGCATTAAAAGAGTTGTTTTCTAATGGAAGTGTAACTTTCAAAGTATCAGAAAAATCTAACCTTCCAGTGGTATTATCTCTGATAAAACACCAGCGAAACGTATCCACTAAGTCAGGCTCAGTAAAAGAACCTAAATAAAGAGCAGCTGTAATACAATCGAGACCAATAGGCACATCAGAAAGGTTTTCAATAGATATACAATAGACAATACTATCTCCCACACATTGATAATCTATAATATCTATGGTCAGATCTGGTTGTTCTGGATACACCACACATCCCTTCTGTGTCCGATAAGTAGCCTGCACTCCAAACGTATTATACACCTGTAGGCAAGTTTCCTGAAAACAAGAATCTGTGTCAAAGAATGCTGCGCTGTTTTGTTGGTATTGTGGGATGGTGAGGTCGTCGTTTACATTGGTGACGTGGTAGCCGGTTTGGTTCCATACTTTTCGGGCGGGCGCCCAGGGGGTGGTGGCGGATTCGAAGCAGATTACACGTAAGTCATTTTGATCTTCTAATCCTCCATGAATGAGTATTTCTGCATGACCATCATTATCTATATCTGTGATTATAGGTTGCTCGCCAGCTGTCCCACTAAACATAGGAGTAGAATAAATTATATCCCCTGCTGGCCCATCAATAATCATAAAATCGGTTTGATCACGATATATTATTTCTTGGATACCATCTTGATTCAAATCAAAAATAGCCGCTCCAGTAAATCCTGAATTGTCTGTTGTAAGTATACTATATAATAGAGATAAAGTTGGAGAGCTTTGATAAGAATAAACGTTCAGTGTATTTCTAAAAGCAATAACAAATTCAGGTAAGCAATCACCTGTAGTATCCGCAATCGATGGAAGTCCACCTCTTTCACCACTATCATTGGTACTTGCTAATATTGTATTATTCCGTGGGTTCCAAATCCATAAACCACCATCATTAAAAAATTATCTCTTGATACTAATACTTCCATTAAGCCATCTCCATCAATATCAGACATTGAAGTTAATCCTTCTTTAACATCAATGGGTGCTGTGATAACACTTGCTGTATTTCCAATGGTGTCATTCAGATTGACTAAATCAATTTCATAAATATTATTTCCAGCAGCTAATTCTAAACCATCATGATCTGTAAAGTTTCCAGCTATTGAATTGCTCTCTCTAAAACATGTAACTTGAGGATACCCTCTAGCACAACCTTGACTATCTTCCCCTTTAAACAATGTTTTTCCAGTTATTGAATTAAGAACAATTGCCTCGGAATATACTTCAGGTACACCATCTTGATTGAAATCAGCAAGTTTAGGATTACGAAACACATTTTCCAAATGGGCAAAGTCATCGTTTTTCCACAATACATTTCCATTTAAATCAATACATATAATCTCTTTTGATTTATTTTTTGTGAAAATAATAGTCGAACTTAGACTAGCAGAACTTAATAATGCTAAACCAACAGAGAGCCTATTTTAACTTGTATCTATATTAACAACATTATTTACTAAACCATTTTGTGTATTTATTAAAACTAATCTATTAATATAGGAATCAACCAATTCATTTCTACATCTAATGAATAATTGGTTCTTATCGTCTACAACAATATTCCTTGGACCAGGAAAGTCTCCATCATTCAGAACTTCTGACATCCATTTCAATCTTGGTTGTATCATATATGATGTATCAATTACAGCACATTCAGGTTCACATTGAGCTTGAAAATTTTCACTACTACAATTACAGTCTTCATCGTACATGTCTATAAAACCATCTAAATCATCGTCAACACCATTGTCACAGACTTCTTGTGCTATTGAATTAAGCGACAATCCAACCAATAGAAAAGTCATAACTAATCTAATTTGACTAGTTATGACTTTAATAAATAATATGTTGTGTTTACGTGATTTCATATATAAATTTAGGGAGACAATTTATTAGCCTCCCTTTAAAATTATTTGATCATTAATAATCTTTTTGTTGTAGTTTCTTGACCATTCGTTAACTTGATCAAAAATATTCCACTTTTATCATTCCTAAAATAAACAATATTTTCCCCACCAATGAGTGCTCCACTCATTTCAACTTGGCCAGACATATTGAAGATCTGATAAGATTGAGAATACTCACTCTGAGAAGGTAGAACATACATGAGCTGAATGAGCGCCATTGTTTGAGATAATCAAAATAGTGGTTGATGACTGCAATTAAGTTTTAAATTAAATAGCCTCTATCTTACACAATTAGAGTCGAGTGGAGTATTTGCCCTTTTGTATATAATGCTTGTAAATACTAATTAACCAATATGGCAGCTTGACGGTTGTCTTTAAGTATATATACTTGATTATATTTGCGTGTAAGTACGCGTATTTCACATTTTACCATATGTTTTGCATTTATGTAAAAGGAATGGCCTATATTGTAGTAATATTTAAAAGGTGATTAGATTTAGTGCCTGCATTCAAGTAGTAAATGCAACATCAGCAGACTTGTCAAGTTTTTGAGCGAACACCTCGTTAGGTGATTTAAAACCAAATCTCTTTCTGGGTCTGTTATTTAATATTGTTACTACATCAATTAC
>JBLHWH010000071.1:0-29123 GCA_047628935.1 Halioglobus sp.
TCTTTGAGAAACTCAGCAGCTAGATCTTCAAATACATATGGAGAAAAATGTTCTTTTTGCATCAATATTCCATCAAAGAAATTCCATGCGAACCAGGAGTCAGGACCTTGCGGTTCTAAAGTCTGTACGATGTAGTTATTCATCTTTTGATCGGTGAGAATCATATAATCACCTTCATGATATTGAATGTTTTGCATAGACTTAGATACGGTTACTTTACTATGGAGAAAATGACCTTCATATGGTGTTGAAGGGGATTGATAATCCAAGATTTTATAGATCTCTACTTCTATGATTTCATTCGCAGCTAGCTGGTTTACTTCTACCCCGTTTGCTTTCATTCTGTCAACTATTCGCTTATGTGCTCTAGGTATAATATATGCGCTTGGTTTCTTGACCGTCAGGTTAGATTTATAAGTATTGTAAAATGGAATTTCTTTTTCATACGGAGCACTATGATCATAATATAGTCGATCCAATCCACTTACTTCACTTGGTTTATACTTTGCTTCATACCCTTTGAACATTAATTTTCCCACAGCTTCCATATCTACTTCCCAATTCAGATTGAAATCAGATTTTGTCTTTGTATTGTAGATGGCATTTTTTCTTGCCTTAAGTATTTCAGTATAGTTATCTTCTACGTGCTCTAGCATTGATCTCATGAAATGATAAGTACTCATCACTCTATCTTTGAAAGGTTTGAGCATATGGGTTTCAGGCATAAATGAAAGACTGTTATGGAGATTAGCATATCCAGAAGAATATCGTGCAAGATCAAGAAATCCAGCTATGCCTTCTTCAGGTGTAGAACGCGCATATACATAAGGTGTCATTTCATATCCTTTTCCATCCATCTTTGAGAATAGCTCAGGAAGCATTATATCCTGCATATAAGTGCTCAAAGCAGGTTCCATTTTATCTTTTTGAGTAGGGATCAGTGTCATCACATATGGATAATCAGCTCCATTTGAGGTATGATTATCGATGAATATATCTGGACTCCATTTAGTATATAATTTGTTGAATGATCTAGCATTTTCTGTGTCGCCTTTTATGAAATCTCGATTTAGGTCAAGATTTTGTGCATTTCCGCGGAACCCGTATGCCTTTGGGCCTTGTTGATTTGCCCGTGAAAAACTGCCACGATTGAGGTGGCCACTAATATTGTAGATGGGGATGATAACGAGTACTGCATGATCCAATAAGGTGTTTCGCTTTTTTCTCAAATCTCTTGCCAACATCATACTTGCATCGACTCCACACGGTTCACCGGGGTGGATGGCATTGTTGATAAAAATAATAACTTTCCCATTTTTTCTTATTTGCTCTGGGTTGAACTCTCCATCCTTAGTAACTATTATTTCATGAAGCGGCTTACCGCTATCTGTCATCCCAAATTCATTGACTTTAATTGACGAGCTGTACGCAACTTCTAGTTTTTTATAATGAGATATCGCTTCATTATAAGTAGCAGTATAGTTTCCATCTTTTTCGAATGTAGTGACCAAGTCTTCTGATATTGGATTTGGACCTTGCGCCATTAGGTTATTATTTGAAGTGAAAAAACAAAACAGAAGTGCAGAAAAAATGAAAATTCTATACATAGATATATGTGCGTTTACTTTTTGATCAAAATCATAAATTGGAAATATTAGTTCTTTTGGATGCCTAAATAGCTTGATCTATTTTTTTACAAAATCCATCAATTCATCCACATACTTCCTAGAGTTGAACAGTCGAGGGACTTTGTTTTGGCCACCCATTTTACCTTTACTAGCCAACCATCTCAAGAAAGTGCCAGGAGATGCAGGTACGATTTGCAGTCTTTTCAGTGCCATGTCTTTATGTCTTTTGGCAGCATAATCAGAATTTATTTTTTGTAAATTGTCATCTAATAACAACTCAAAAGCTTCTAAATTATCAGGGACTTTTTCGAATTCTATCAACCATTGATGACCTCCTTGGCTGCCTTGTTTCATAAATATTGGAGCAACGGTATAGTCAGATATTACTGCAGGCAGAGCATGGAGTGTATCGGCTAGAGCTTTATCAGTATTGCCTACCATCACCTCTTCGCCAAATACATTTATGAAGTGCTTCGTCCTGCCACTTACCGAAATTCTATATGGTTTTATTGATGAGAATTCCACTGTGTCGCCAGGCATATACCTCCATAATCCAGCCGAAGAACTGATCACAATAGCGTAATTAGTATTCAGTTTCACATCGGATAATGGGATAGATTTTGGTTCGTCATTTACAAGCTCTTCCATAGTAATGAATTCATAGTAGATGTCATTATCTAAGAGTAATAGCATTCCTTTCTGATTGCTTCTGTCCTGGACTCCAAAGTAGCCTTCGGATGCATTGTATACTTCAAAATATCTAAAATTAGGATCAGGAAAGAACTCCTTGAACTGGTCAATATATGGATCAAAACCAACACCTCCGTGCATATAATACCGCACATTAGGCCATACTTCATGCATGTTTTTAGCACCAGTTTCTCTTAATATTTTTTTGAAGAGAACAATAGTCCAGGTAGGTACTCCTCCGAACATGACGATATCATCTTTGGTGCAGATCTGGCTCATCAGCCTGATTTTTTCTTCCCAATCTTGGAGACAGGCAGTTTTAAAATCTGGAGAATAAAATGGACGTCCTATAGCTGGCATTCTATGAAGGAGAATAGCAGAGATATCACCAGTAGTTACTTTAGGGTTATGTTCCCATGGGCTCAAAGCCCCACCCATGATTAAGCTTTTCTTTTGAAAAATTTCACTCTCTGGATCTTCATGGTAGGTGATAGCCATGGTGTCCCAACTGGCGGCCACATTGTTTTTATAAAGAGAATCTTCTGAGACAGGGATATATTTTGATCTGTCATTTGTAGTGCCTGATGATTTGGCGTACCATTTTACGGCTCCTGGCCATAGAACATTGCTTTCACCTTTCATCATTCTATTGATATATGGTTTTACATCTTCATAGTCGATTAGTGGGACATTTTGGGTAAAGGAAGCATGGTCAGAAATATTAGAGAAATTATACTTCTTACCATATTCGGTTTCTTTTGCTCTGGTCAACAAAGAAGCAAATGTTTTTTCTTGCACTTCAATAGGAGCATTTCTCATTCGTTCGATACGATTGTATCTAAGTTTGAGATATTGTTTTACGCCCTTATTGAATAGTTTTTTCATGGCTGTGGTACTTCTCCACAATTATAAGAAAGAATAATTTGATAGGTTAATCTTTTGATTGAGTATTTTAATTAGATTTTTACTATGGAATAATTAGGATTATTATATTCCGCTTTTAGCCGATCGAATAAAAGAAAATTTAGCCATCAAGACGTAGAAAGGTATATTTAGTTGCATTAGCAATTAGTTAAGCTATTTTATTTTAAAAGTGTCGTTAAATAAAGAGTAATATCATTGTAAATGAATTAGTTATAAACATCTAATATTTTCTTAAAAAAGAAGAAAAAGATGGATTTTATGTTAATAATCGGACTTTTGTTTCGTTTTAGGAGTTAGTTATTTGAGAATATTAAATAATAGTTCCAAAATTGAGGGACATCCCCAAAATCAAGACCACATAATTGTAAGTAGATGAAGTATACGTTTAATAAATTTTTGATAATCGCAACAGTTATTTTGTTTGTTGTTAACCTTTCAGCTCAAGATGTGACTCGTATCAGAGGAAATGTAATTGATGCGAAAACTGGACAATCCTTACCTTTTGTTGATGTTGGACTAAAAGGGACAAATGTTGGTGTGTCATCGGATCTTGATGGATATTTTAATATTGAAACTAGATTTCCAAGTGATACAGTATTTGCTTCTTTTATCGGATATGAGACTATTTATAAAAAAATTATAAGAGGAAAAACCAATAAAATCGACTTTCAATTATCAGAAGAAGGTTTGTTGATGGAGACTGTTGAAATCAAAGTAAAGAAAGCGAAATACAGTAAAAAGAATAACCCTGCTTTAGAATTAGCGAAAAAAGTAATAAGCAACAAATACACAAATAGCCTCAAAGGCAAAGATTACTACAAATACAATCAGCAAGAAAAGATAAATATAGATATCAATAATATCACTGAAGATTTTAAGAATACTAGGTTTATCAGAAAGCTGGATTTTCTTTGGGATTATATCGATACTTCAGAGGTAAATGGTAAAACATATTTACCATTGTTTATGAGAGAAAACTTATCTACTATTCATTATAAAAAAGATGGAAACCGATTAAAGGAAGTGAGAAAAGCTTCGAAATTTACGGAAATTGATAAAACGATTGACCCTGGGACTATAAATAATGTAGTAGATGCGCTCTACCAGGATATAGATATCTATGAAGAAAAGATAGATTTATTAGAGTTGCAGTTTGTCAGTCCATTTGCAGATGCAGGGGATGACTTCTATAGATACTATATAATAGATACTACAGTCGTCAATGGTAAAGAAGCGATCAACCTTGCATTTATTCCGGCAGTAAAAGGAAATTTCGGATTTACTGGAAATATTTTTGTGTCGAACGATGGCAAATTCACAATTCTAAAAGTGGATATGGGTATCATCGATGGTATGAATATCAACTTTGTCAGAGACTTAAGAATAGTACAAGAATTTGAGGCATATGGTGATGATTATATCAAAACGAAAGATCAGTTGGTTATAGATTATTCCTTGACGGATAATAGTTTTGGGATGTATGGTACTCGAACGGTGCATTTTTCTGATTATGACTTCTCCAAACCAGAGGATGAGTCAATATTCGGCGAATTGGATAAAATAATATATTTGGATGATGCCGAGAAAAAAGATGAAACTTTTTGGGAGGACAATAGGATACAACCATTAGAGAAAAATGATGTGGAGCTCTATACCATGATTGAAAGATTACAAAATGATAGGTATTATAAGACTTATGCATATTTTATGAGAATCATTTTTACCGGATACGCTCCATTAGGTCCGGTACAGTTTGGATCAATTGCCACATTTGTTAGTTTTAATGATGTAGAAGGGCTCAATCTAAGGTTTGGTGGAGAAACAAGACCAAGTTTTACTCCAAAGTTAAAATTGCAAGGCTATATAGCTAGAGCAATAAAAACTAAAGAGTGGAAGTATAATGGAGGAGCTACCTATACCTTCAACGAGAATTATAATATTAACCCAAGGCACTTTTTAAGGTTTACAATAGAGAAAGAAAGTATATTTCCTGGACAGGAGCTTGAATTTTTCAATCCAAGTAATTTCTTTTTATCATTCCAAAGAGGAGATGCTACCAAGATGTTAATGGCAAGAAACTATGAGTTGAATTATGTTCGTGAGACATCAGGATTTAATTATCATATCGATGTACGGAGAAAACAAAGAGATCCTTATGGATCTTTAGAATTTATCAGCCAAGATGCCGCAGGAAATAGAAATACCCTTGATAATGTAACCACTTCTGAAGTGAGTATGGGTTTTAGGTATGCTCCTAATGAACAGTTTGTGCAAGGTAAGGATAATAGAACTCAAATATATAATGAATACCCAATTCTGAAAGTTAATTTTACACAAGGATTTGATAATGTCTTAGGTGGAGATTATAAATTTAGCAAACTGAAGCTGGACGTCTTCAAGCAATTCGAATGGTTGACCTGGGGAAAATCTAATATATTACTCGAAGGAGGAAAAACTTGGGGTGATGTTCCATATATCTTACAAAATATACCAAGAGGTAACCAGACTTATGCTTATCAATTGACATCATATAATATGATGAATTTCTTGGAATTTGCAGCGGATCAATTTGTTTCTCTTAATGCAGAACATTTCTTTATGGGAGCTGTGATGAATCGAATACCTTTGATCAAGAAATTGAAACTGAGATCTATTCTATCTTTCAAAGCATATTACGGTACTTTAGCAGATCAACATAACCCTAATCTTAATCAACAATTGATACAGTTTCCTACAGATGCTGCGGGGAACCCGACTACATTTGTTCTAAGTGATAGAGAACCTTATATGGAGGCAAGTTTAGGTTTTTCTAATATTCTAAAGATCCTAAGGTTTGATCTTGTACAAAGACTTAATTATCTTGACCAACCTGATGTGCCGGCACTATTTGGCAATAAAGGACTAGGGGTGAGAGTAAGGACTTTGGTGGAGTTTTAGATAGGGATAGAACACGGATTTAACAGATCTATTGGATTTTCACGGATTTGATTATATCTAATTCTAGGCTGAACGAACCCTGTTCGAACATTAGAAATGTAAGAATGTATAATGTGCCCGAGCCCCTTTAAAGATGGACGTAGTTTGTAATTACGTTGTAACATATGTTTGTCATGTAAAGCTCACTAAACAGGGATGTTCAGAAGTAAGCCGTATTAGATATATCGTTATTATACTTCCTAATTTTGTACTTGCAGCTTTTCAAAACGGCCTTAGTCAGCATAGTTTTTCAGGATCAAATTTTCGTTAAGAACAGATCTATGTTTGAGTTGTAGCCTTGGCGGAAGTGAGTTTAGATATGTTTGGAAAATTTGATCCTGAAAAGTGAGTAGGGTGGCTTACGAAGTAAATACCAAGCCTCACATAAAACTATAAAAGGCCTATTTTTATAGTTTTATGTGTTAGGTTAAGTGCTGGGTAAAGCCTTGAATTCTTTGGTTCATTTCTTTTTTAAGAAAGAAATGAACGCCGGCAGCGGCGAGCAGCAATCATAGTTTTATATTTATTACACTGTTTTTACGATAAAACAACTAAAAATGGGGTACTTATTCACAAGTAAAGAGTTGAGAATTACTATTCTTGTTAGGGACTTGCAACTTGCGAATATCCCTAAACAAGTGCTACTTTTTCCTCTCCCTTATCTTCTTATACAGCTTCGTGAAAAAGACCAATACACCCATTACTGCAATTATTGATACGACCAGAATCAATGGATTAGTAGCATTTTTAAATACAGCGATAGCAGAAATTAATATTAAAAACAAAGTAGGTACTTCATTAAATAATCTGAATTGAGTAGATGAGAATCCTGTTTTCCCTTTTTCTAATTTCTTGATCAAGGACTTGCAATATCCTTGATACCCAGACAAAAGTAAAACGAGAAGAAGCTTAAAGTGGAGCCAAGAATTAGCCTTAAGCCAAACCCAACCTGTGTCTTGCACCATAACGAAGATCATACCTAGACCAAATATCCAAGTGATGACCATAGCAGGGTTACAGATTATTTTGTACACTCGCCATTCCATGATATTGAATTGCGCCTTCAAGATATCTTGTTTGGGTTGATCTTCATCATATGCTTCTGTATGGTATACGAACATACGAACCAAGTAAAACATACCAGCGAACCAGGCCGTAAATCCTACAATATGTACTATTTTGAAAATATAAAATGCATTCATAAGTATGAGTTGTGGGGGTAAAGGTATCTATAATCGTAATGATAGGGATAAATTGAACATAAATTTTAAACCTTACTCCGTATCATTTTGATTAAGAACTTTTTTAGATTTAAGGTTTTAGATTAGGGTAAATCCCTAAATAAAAACAACCAATTTGAAAATAGCACTTGTGTGTTACTGTAAATCTATGTTATTTACAATATTCAATTAGTTAAAGTCTCTAACCTTAAAATCTCTAATCATGAATAAAATTTATCTTTTTTGTTTTTCATTTATTTTATCAATTACTACAATTAATGAATCAGCCGATATTTTTGGAGGAGAAATAATTCTCATTTCCGATGCTCCTTGGCAAGTATCAATTGAGTTATCAAATGGCAATCATGGATATGGAGGATCTATAATTGACGAATTCTGGATTTTAACAGCTGCTCATTGTTTTATAGGGGTAGATCTTAATCATACTATACATGCTGGTGCTAGTGACCATACTGATAATGAGAGTGGACAACGAATCCAAGCAGAAGCTATTTATCTTCATCCCGGAGCAACAGGGCTTGGTCCTGCAGGGAATGATATAGCACTTATTAAACTTTGTGAACCACTTGTTTTAGTGCCAAATGAAGTTGAAGTAATACCATATGCAACTTTAGTGAATACATCTGAGGCGGATATAGGCATTGGAGAAGAAGTATTCATTTCTGGATACGGTAAATACGATAGTTCTGGCGATTTTTCAGATGAATTACGAGGTGTAGACCTTCCCATTATAAGTAATGATGATGCGGAAAATATAATAAATAAACCAATTCACGAGACACATTTAAGTTTTTTTGAACCTGGATCAGGAAAATCTGCAGGAGGAGCAGATAGTGGGGGGCCAGCTGTAATTAATTCTGGGTCATCCCCAATTTTAGTCGGCGTTTCAAATTTTGGAGAATTTCCTAAGGCTTCGAATCCAACAATTATACAAATGTGAGGTTATTTTCTGACTGGATTACGAACACGATCTCTGATTATAACAACATGAATAGCGATATTATTCTGACATCAGTATTAGATCAAGCTGGTGAGGTGATTCCAATAGGAGATCAACGATTTTTCAATAGAAATGTAAGAATTCCTTCAGGAAATCATATCATAGTGGAGTTCGGTGGTAATCTAAGAATGAATGAGAATGCTAGTATTACAGTAGAATCTGGTGCAAAACTAGAAGTTAGAAATAATGGTATGATAACCACTAATTCTTGTGTACCTACTTGGAACGGGATAGTAGTGCATGGCGCACTTAATGTCGGAGTACAGCCTGATCATTCGGATAATAATTTGATATGGAATAATAGTGGCGTAGTTCATATTCATAACGGTGGAAAAATTTATAATGCGGAGGTCGCCATTGGTACATATGCATATAGTGGTTCTTTTACCCCTTTTACATCTTTTACTGGTGCTATATATTTAGATGATGCAGAGCTAATGGACAATGAGTATGGAGTTATCATATCTAGAAAATCTGTAACTCCTATAGTTGATAAGAGTTTTATACTTCATTCTGAAATATCTAATGGATTGGGAGGTGTAAGAATGGGAGCTATAAATAGCTTTAGGATAGAAGATACCAATATTATGAATATGTCAGAATATGGAATCAGTGCTACTGCATCGGATGTTACTATTGAGAATAATAATATGATAGATAATTGTAATACAGGGATATACCTAAGTAGTCCATTTCCTGGACAGACGAATAGTCCAAGAGTTGGCAATTTGGCTCTTCCAAATAATAGAATCCGAAACAACTCATATGCTGGAATTCGTACCGATGGTGTAAATAATAACTTGCCTTTACTTATACAGAACAACTTATTTACTAGCAACATATTAGGAAATATAAATGTAGGTGAATCTCTTGTTAGTTTTACAAACAATCGGTTTAATTTAAATGCTGTAGGATCTGCACATTTTACAAATGGATCGAATCAAGTATTTATTACTTCAAATGAAATAGATAACTCCAACTATGCAGGAATATGGTCGGTAAATGATAATAGACAATTGAGATTTTTATCTAATTGTTTTTCCGATGGAGGTAATTATGATGTTAAAATGGCGAATGGAACTGTTGCTGATCAAGGTAATCCTGTTGCTGATGCTACTAATTGTTATTCAAAAAATGGAATACCTGAGTTAGATGGTGTAAATATTACTTCGGTTTTTGATTATTATAGAGTTCCAGATGTGAGCCAATGTTTTTATCCTGAACCAAAGATTTTTTATTCGGATATAGATACTGACTTTTATGGTGGGATGCTGTGTGGCTTAAGTACTCCAAATATTGTAAATAGTAGCCCTGACACATGCACCCTTCCTGATTCTATTATAGATATTGAGCATTTTATTGATTCTTTAGAATCTGAGATAGATACACTATTAACTAATCCACTATTGTCTTCTAATGAAAGAGACAGGCGAGAAATAGAACTCAAGGAGTGTTTAAAAAGAGCATATTTGAAATATATTTCTGTTTCTGTAGAGAATAATGATTTTACATCGATTATTACTAAGCCTCTTACCAGTCGGTATTTTGATATCAGAATATGGGGACTTTCTCAAAGTTTGTTCTATGAATCACCTTCTACAAGTAGACAAAGGACAAGTTCACTAAATGCATCAGCACAAGAAGAATATGACTTTGTAACCGCAATTGATCAATATATAAATTGGTTGTCTGAAGAAGACTATAAAATTGATCAAAGTGATTTGACTGATATTTACCATATCGGTTTGAAATATCACGCGTATTCTGGATACGCAAGAAGCATTTATTTTATATTAACTGGTCAAATTATTAACCCTACTTTACCTCCTTTTCCTGTTTATTCTGGTCCTAGATCGGTCAAAGAAGAAAATGGATCTTATAAAATAAGCGTATTTCCTAATCCTTCTTCGAATGAAATAAAGATAATGTTGAGTTCTGATGAGGTGGATGATCAGTTTGAAATTGAATTTTACAATAACGAAGGAAGGGTAGTAAAACAAGCGACAACCTCAAATAAAGAACTGAAAATATCAATAGAAGACCTTTCACCTGGCATATATTTTATAAAAGTAAATACAAAAGCAGGGAAGGTGATGCAATCTAAATTTGTCAAAATATGAGATGGACATTAGTTTGTTTTTTGTTGCTAGGCAGTTTCATTAGTTACACACAACATTTTATTAAGTCATATGAAATATTGCCCCTCCACAATGAAAGGGGTAAAGTTGTAATCTTGGATGATGAATACTTTTATGTGCAGTTAGGAGCCGTATGCCAGACCACATCACGAGACTGTAGTATGATCGCTAAGCTAGACCATGAGGGTCATATGGTAGATACTACTGTGATGGATTTTATAGATGGCGGAGCTTCTACATTTATAAAAGAAGATGATCAACTCTACCTGGGGGGTCATGCACCTTTCTTAACCGAAAAGTTACCTCTCATACAAAAACTTGATACTAATCTCGATTCATTGGAGCTCAAGGTACTTGATTCTCTTGATGAGTTTTCGTTCTTCTTAGTTGCACATATGATCAGGTATGGAGACTACTTTGTGGTTAGCCTTATAGGAATTGATACAGCAGGTAATGATACAGCTAGACTTTTATGGATTGATAATGAAGGAAATATTGATACTACCTTTAGGTATACTAATGCTTTAGTAAATAGATGTTACGATCTAAAAATAGGAGCTGATGGATTGCTATACGTAGGTTGTCTTGAGTATAATCAGATAACTTTTATGAGTAGGGTGTTTTATAAATATGATATTAATAAAGAAGAAGTATGGAAGTATGCATCAGAATTCAAAATGAATGATATGTTTTTTATTAATATGGATCCCACTGGTGATGATGGGGTAGTATTTATTGATAGCTGGGAAAGCAATCCTGGGGTTCCATCAGTAGTCTATGTAGATAGTGCTGGTGTAGAGCAATGGAAATACGACTTTAATTTTGATGATGGTAGAATAGCTCCATATGAGATAATTAATGCTTCTAATGGCGATATAATAGGAGTTGGCAGCAATAATTATGTTCATGATGTAGGTATAGTTGGCAATAGCGCATTTATCTTCCGAATGAATGACCAAGGAGAGATGTTGTGGAGGAGAGAATATCGCAAGATAGATGAAGAAAGAGATCTGCCGTTGGACATGCTCTTATTTGATATTGAAGAGCTAGATAATGGAGATCTCGTCATGACTGGAAGGATGGACAGGTATATCGGCAATCATAATAAGGATGACCTACTCTTCATGAGGACAGATGCCAATGGATGTGTAGACGGAGACTGTGGAGAGATAGAATATGTCACGAATGCAGAGGAGATTAAATTTATAAAAGAGGAAATCAGGGTATACCCAAATCCAGCATCTTCGGTTCTGAATATTGATGTAGAATCACCCTCTGAGATAAAAATATACAATGTAGATGGTGTACTAGAAAAACAAGCGTCAAGCTCAAATAAACAACTGAAAATATCAATAGAAGACCTTTCACCTGGTATATATTTTATAAAAGTAAAAACAAAAGCAGGAAAGGTGATGCAATCTAAATTCGTCAAAATATGAGATAATTAGGATCATAGTTGAGTTTAGAATTTGATGAAAAGATCATCCAGATATCACCTCAATTATATAACATACCATATTACTCAATTCCCTTGTTATCTTTGCCGCCATGCAGTATTTATTATTAGACAATGTTAGTAAATCTTATGGTGAGAAGACGCTCTTTGAAGGGCTCAGCTTGTCAATAAGTAAAGGAGATAAAATCGCACTAGTTGCCAAAAACGGAAGCGGTAAAACAACCTTGCTTAGGGTGATTTCTGGCGAAGAAGCTCCAGAGGGAGAAAACGCCAAGATCCACTTTGCCAAAGACATCAAGATTGCATATCTGAAGCAAAATCCTGAACTTAATCCCAATGATACTGCGCTAGAAGCAATACTCAATAGTGACAATCCTGCCATACAAGCCATACAGGCATATGAAATGGCTGTGATAGATAAGGATGAGATAAAGATCCAACAACAAGTATCTATCATCGAAGATCTCAAGGCTTGGGACATCGAAGTGAGAATCAAGGAAATATTGAGCAAGTTAAAATTAGACTCGCTAGATCAGACGATTTCCTCTATGTCAGGAGGTCAGCAAAAAAGGGTAGCCTTAGCCAAAATATTGATAGATCAGCCAGATTTTCTAATCTTAGATGAACCTACGAATCACTTGGATTTGGAGATGATCGAGTGGTTGGAAATTTATCTGCAGACTGCAAATCTGACCTTATTTATGGTGACGCACGATAGGTATTTTCTCGAACGAGTCTGTACTGAGATCGTAGAGTTGGAGCGAGGCATTATGCATGTTCACAGGGGTAATTATTCTAATTTCCTAGAGAAGAAAGCTGCTCGTATGGCCAATGATGCAGTTGTATTAGATAAAACTAAAAAACTATATGCTAAAGAGTTGACCTGGATTAGGCGTCAGCCAAAAGCTAGAGGGACGAAGGCAAAATCTAGAGTTGATTCGTTTGACGATATTAAATCTAAAGCACATATTAATCTTGATGATGATGAATTAAAAATCCATATCAAGGCGGCTCGTATGGGCTCAAAGATTGTGGAAGCTCATGCTGTACAGAAATCATTTGGAGATACGGTGATATTGAATTCTTTCACCTATAAATTTACGAAAGGAGAGCGTGTCGGTATAGTTGGACCTAATGGGGCGGGGAAAACTACTTTTCTCAAACTACTGACCAAAGACATACGACCGGACGGTGGTAAAGTTGTCATAGGAGATACGATTGTATTCGGCTACTATACACAGTCGGGCATGAATCTATCGCAAGACAAAAGGGTGATAGATGTGATCAGGGATATTGCAGAATATATACCATTAGAAAAAGGACAGAAGTTGACGGCAGAGTCACTTTTAGAGCGGTTTATGTTTCCTAGACTACAACAGCAAGTCTACGTATCACAGTTGAGTGGAGGAGAGAAAAGAAGACTATATCTCCTTACTGTATTGATGGAGACTCCGAATTTCCTTATTCTTGATGAGCCTACCAATGATTTGGATATAGTTACGCTTAACGTACTGGAAGAGTATTTGATGGATTTTCCTGGATGCCTTATTATAGTATCTCACGATAGGTATTTCATGGATAAGCTAGTTGATCATATGTTTGTTCTTAAGGGTGATGGAGAAGTGAAGGATTTTCCAGGTAACTACACTGAATACAGGAATAAACGTAAAATTGAAAATCGCAATCAGCCAAATAAAGAAATAGATACTGAAAAAGAAGAAAAAAAGGAAGTTAAAAAAGCCAGTTACGAACAGCGAAAAGCCTACAATAGAGTAATGAAAGAGATTGAAAAACTCGAAGAAAAAAAGGCTAAAATTACGGAAGCGTTTAATAATCCTGATCTGACTCCTGATCAGATTACGGACTTGTCTAAAGATTTATCGACGGTAAATGCTACGATAGAAGAGAAAGAGGAGTTGTGGATGGAACTGGCGGAGTTAGTGGAAGATTAGAGATCTCAATGAAGGAATGCTATAAGGAGAGAGTGTTTGAATATCTCAGGATGTTAAAGAGTATAACAATCAGTCAACAAGATGTTTTGTATTCGAAATCGTAAATCCATCCAGCTCGTATTCAGTCATTCAGAATCATTGAATTCATTCATTGGTTTCTATAACTTGCCTGCTCCAAAACACCCTATATAAATTCTCATCAGGATACAACTCCACATGATAATACCCACTAGGATATCTCGTAATATATACCGCCACTGACAAAGTGCCAGATGAGACCTGCTTAGTCTACACTACTTGTCCATCAAGATTGAGAACAGATAATGTACCGCTCCCAAAACGCTCTGGCACCTCGATCGTATACCGCCCACCACTCGGACTAGGATATACGGTGAGGTCTCTACGATAATATACAGCATCACCGAATACCGAAGTCAATGTAGGATCACATTTCTCTTCTTCATCTACACGGAAGCGGGTGAAGTTGGGCATGCCGCCAAAGTTGGACAACTGAGGTAATTTGACTCCATTTTGCACAAACTCACAAGCAGAACCTAACTCATTTGGCTTTTTGATCACATGGTATGACCTTGTCCCACTAGTAGGGCACATATATATCTTATAGTCTGGAGCTTGTGCCATCAGAAAAAAAGTAGTAGAAAAAGGATCTTGAGTGCGATTGTAGGTGTCAATTAATCGGATACCATCGGCTTGAATGTCTTCTTCTCATAGGTCTACTTTATACAGCACAGTGCTCGAGGCACAATAGATGAATCTACTATCAGGAGAAAACTCTAATGAACTGAATAATAGATTAAAATATTCTGGATCTTCTATCACATCTATCTTCTGATGATTAGAAAGTGATTCTGGCAATCTATCAAAGTCATAGATATGAAGTTGGTCATAATAATTATAGAAAGCATAGTTGGTCCCATCTGGGCTAAATTTTGCCGTACCAGAAGCTGATGTACGGTTTCTAGTCATAAAGTGATGACTGTTTTGAATTTGATCTAATCTAAAACCATCTGAATCGATAAGGTAAGTGGTGAAGTACAGAATCTTCGATAGGAGCTTGTAGTACCCACCAATCTGATCCGTTTTGATGATTGATTGCGGTTAGATATCTGGAGAGAAATCTTGCACTGTTGTCAAACACACTATTTTTCTGAATAACATCTCCTAGACCATCATCCATAGTCATATCTATCTAGCTATACCATATAGGTATAGAATCTATAGTCCCAAGACCATTATAAAGTTTTGGCTTATGAAGAATATAGAATTCGTTTTCTGATGAAGGGTCGGTCAATGTAATGTGATCTTGAAAACGGCTAACTGTACCATCATCACACCTCAAGTTCAATAGTTGACAAATGATATTATAGCTCAGGTGCTCACCATCTGGCATCATTTCAAAATTACGATTCATTACCGCACAGCCATTCATGTAAAACAAAAGATTCCGATTTGCATCACATATTGAGGTATTTGCACTTCCTAATTCCTATATTATTATTATGCTCTATCACTTGTTCATCTGAAATATTGAAGTCAAAAATGTAACCATTAAATCCAGATGTTGACATATCTTGACCAAACAGCCAAATATGGTCTTCCTTAGTCTGAGAGACTAAAGAAGAGATGAAAGAAAAAAATGAAAAATCATTTTCTACTTGAATACTAATTGGAAAGGATGTCCAAGTTATCAGAAATAGTTGTCACTTCTTAAATGAAATCTAACAAGGTTTTTACGCGAACAACTGGTCTGAATAGATATTATGGATGAATATCCGGAAATTATTTCTAAATTGGAGAAGATTAAACCAACTACTAGAATGATTCTTACGCGTTTATTATACAGCATTTTATATATTTTATCTTTTCAAAGTGAGACAATCAATTCTGAATATGAGCCACTTTCAGAGACTTTAGATTTTGATTTTAAGACTGAAAATGTATTAGAGAACAAATCGCTCGATGTATCCAATATTCCACTAGAGTTGCTGGTAGATGCCCATGCAGTAGTACGATACGAGCATAAAATATGTAATATATTATCAAAAAAGAGACTACAGGTCGTAGTTGAGAAAGCAGTCACTGTTCTATCAGAAAAGGGCATTCCATCAGGAGAGATATCGATATATTATAATGGCGAAGCAGATGAGATCAGTGATTTAAAGATCGAGATATTAGACTCTAAAGGCAATCGAGTAA
This sequence comes from Halioglobus sp., assembly GCA_047628935.1. GTDB lineage: Bacteria > Bacteroidota > Bacteroidia > Chitinophagales > Saprospiraceae > CAJXUU01. Next base: position 16,223 of record JBLHWH010000071.1, read on the forward strand.
CGAAGATTAAAAAAAAAGAAATCAATGATGTCAGTCAGTATGACGGATTTTCAATAGCGAATGATGCTAGAAGAAAATCATATAGGTATGTGTCAAATTCGTTTCCTTATACAGTCTTAGTATCATACAAACGGGGATCAGACAACACTCTGTTCATTCCTTCGTGGTATCCATTATGGGAATCGAATGTATCGATAGAAGAAAGCACGTATAAGATTAACTCTAATGTGCCTCAGCTTAAGATTAGGAAGAAGCCTTATAACATTGAACAATATGGAATAAAAATAGATGCTCAGAAAAACTTCTTCGAAGCGAAACTTATCAAGGCTATAAAATTAGAACCTAATACACCACCTCCCAATAAATATTTACCTATCGTTCGAGTTAGTCCATCTTCGTTTCACTATTTTGGTTTTGATGGTTCATACTCAGATTGGGAATCGTATGGCAAGTGGATGTATGATAATATGCTGACTGGAAGAGGGGAGTTACCTCCAGAGTTAATCGCTGAAATAGAACAAAAACTGAATCCCGATTTATCTAGCGAAGAAAAAGCAAGAATAATATATGACCATGTGACGAACTCAACTAGATATGTTAGCGTGCAGTTGGGGATCGGAGGTTTCATGCCATTTAAGTGTGCGGATGTTTATAGTCTTAAGTATGGCGACTGCAAAGCGCTGAGTTACTATACCCAGAATCTGATGCAACACTTCGGAGTAGAGGCAATATATACTGAAATTAGGAGTGATCATGACTACAATTATGATTATGATACAGAGCTGCCCGGCATAGGTCAAGGAAATCATATTATTTTATGTCTTCCGAATGAAGGAGACACGATATGGCTGGAGTGTACATCAAAAAACATCCCGTTTGGCTATACCCATGCAGGAATTAATAATCGAAAAGCACTACTCATTAAACCTGAAGGTGGCGAAATAATAACCACTTCTTCCTATACATCCGCAGAGAACTTATCTATCAGAAATATCATATTACAATTAGATGAAAATGAGGGGTTATTAATTGATTTCAAAAACGAACACAGAAATCTGAAACACCAAAGTTTGCGGCACCTATTGGGTGTACAGAAAACAAAACGAGATAAATACATCAAAGAATATTATTATGATCAATTGGCATCACTCGATATAGAATCATACCAAGTAAAAATGGACGAAAAGAGTGTAACCTTATATGAAAATGGAACATTCGTCACAACCAATCATATAGAAAAGGCGGGCAGTTATAAAATGATTCCTCTCAATGTATTCACGTTTAATATCCCAGATAAGTTGAAAGCCGACCGATCATTTCCTATATATGTCAAAGATTATAAATCTGATAGTATCCATATTACAATGGAAATACCAGCAGATATGGCTTATGTATCTGGCAAAACACCCACTATAATTTTCGAGAATGAATATGGTAAAATGGACTCCAACCTGATCTATAATGAAGATGAAAAGAGCGTCAATGTAGAAATATATTTCCAACATAATGCAGGCACTTTTCTTCCTGAATCGGTAGATAGCTACAACGAATTTGTGCATAACTTAAGAGAACTAGTCGATCAAAAAATAATTATTAAGCCAACTAAATAAACATTTATCATGAAAAACGTAATTTCAATTATAATTTTAATCTTTACTCTAAACATTGCAGTAGGGCAGAAACCAAAGTTTAAGAAAGTAACAAAAGAAGAGCTATTGAAAGAAAGTAGCTCTATAGATTCAATGGCAAAAGCGGAGTTTCTTTTTAAAGGGTGTGAAGTATCGTTTGAATTTAATAGACAGAGGGGCAGCTTTGATGTAATATACAGACATCACCAAAGAATAAAAATTTATAAAAGTGATGCAAATGAGATGACGAACTTTTCTGTACAAAGTTATAAAGGAGAAAATAATTCGGACAGTGAAAAAATAACTGACTTAGAAGCATATACTTTTAATCTAGAAGACGGAAAAATTAAAAAAGAAAAACTATCAAAAAAAAATATTTATGATGAGGAAAAAAATAAGTTTTATCAATTGAAAAAATTTGCCTTTCCTGCAATAGCTGATGGGAGTGTCTTGGAGGTGAAATACAAGTTAAGATCACAGTATTACTTTAATATTGATGAATTCTATTTTCAATCAGAGGTACCTGTTGGTCAAGTAGAATATATGATATCAACGCCAGAATATTTCAATTACAATGTAAATACAAAGGGATTGGTACAACTGGACGTTACAAAGGAACAGAAATATGATAATTTCACATATTCATACACGGTAACAGATAGAACTAATACATCAGTTCTGAATGGGTCATTACGAACAAAACAAGATAGGAGAACAGAAAGGATTGACTATGCTAAAGAGGTGTCTGTCTATAAAGCAACGAATGTACCCGCTATAAAAAATGAACCATATGTATATACAATGGATAATTATAAGAGCTCAATTAGACATGAGCTGTTGTACACGAAATATCCCAGAGCTATAATTAAGTATTATACAAAGACATGGGACGATATAGCTAAGTTGCTAGATGATAATAATAGTTTTGGAGGTCAGTTAAATTCAGATTATAAGCAATTTAATGATCTGATAGACAGTGTAGTTGACATGGAAACCAATCAAAAGATTCAAACAATATATCAATCAGTACAAGATCAATTCACTTGGAATGGATATCTAGGCCATTATTCGGATGATGGTATAAAAAGTATGATAAAAAGTGGGACGGGAAATATCGTTGATATCAACCTCTTATTGGTTAATCTATTACGTAAAGCGGGATTTACTGCGCGCCCGATGGTATCGAGAGAAAGTTCAACAGGATTTTTAAATGTTACTAATCCGAGTATATCACAGCTTAACTATGTAATAGCTGTAATAGAAAACGAAGGCAACTACATCTACCTTGATGCCTCAAACAAAAAACTTACGATCAACACACTTCCAAAAAGAGCGCTAAATTTAAAAGGAATAATAATCAATGAAGAAACGGGAATCGAGACCCAAATGATGAACCCAAATATGGGAAAAGAAAATAGAATCTATAGTGTATCCGTAGATGGGCAATCACTGAGTGGAGTATACAAACAAACGATTAACGGTTATGCGGCATACACAACAAGGATCGCATATGGAGCGGAATCAGATTTTATATCCTCCTTGGCCACGGAGAATAAAACATTTTCGAACTGTACTGTCGAAAATTACGATAATCAATCTGATATAAAAGTGACTAGTGATATAAAAGCAGATGGGTTTATACTGGATATCGATGAAAAAATATTTTTAGATCTTCAAATATTTGAAGAAGGTTTTACAAATCCATTCAAAGAAGAATCTAGGGATTTTTCACTTTTTTTTGACAACATATACTCAAATGTAGATATGCTGAAGATTAAAATTCCTGAAGGGTACGTAGTTGAAAGTATTCCTGAAAATCTGAATATTACCACGCCTGATAAATTGATTACTGTCATGATAAATTTTTCGGAAGTAAACGGGGAAATAGCCATGACGAAGATATCGAAATTGTCACAATCAATAATTGAACCAAAATATTACCAAGCAGTAAAAATAGTATTTGATCAAGTAGAATCAAAAATGAAAGAGAAAATAGTGTTGGCAAAGTTGTAATAATAGTGTTAGATGAGATCTACTTTTCTACACCATCAATAATTTCACCCACCAACTTTTCAACATAGTATGCTCCACCTACAGGATCCATTACATCTTTAAATCCAGATTCTAGCTCGAGTACGTTGTGAATGTTGATAGAGAGTCGATCATCTTCACTGCCGCCATAAGGAGTTAAGATAGCATCAGCACATCCCATGATACCAGACATAACTTTGTATGTTTTTTCTATCAGGTTGTAATCACCTAATTCATTGGTGCCATCTACGTCATATCTAGCTATGAGTTTATAGTCAGAGATGTCATTTCTGCTAAGTAATATTCTCATGGCTCTTAGACTTGCTATCTCGAACAATAAATTTTTACTTAAAGTGACGATGATATCATACTGGTCAGGGGGATTTATTTCAGTTAATAAAGATTTGTATTGAGCTACCCTGTCAGTTTCCGATATGTGTATTTCAATGACATGGTCTTTGCCGACCCATTTCACATTCGGATATATCGAAACATCCAAGGTTTCCCTAGCTGATTCGATTTCTTCTGCTTCCCATGTAGAGCAATCTAACCTTACTTCAAGATGCTCAGTCTTGACATTAGATAATACAGCATCAGGATTCATGACACTTTTGAGCACAAGATTTAATCCATTAGCTCCATGATTGAGTGCTTGTAATGCAAGCGTATTGATCTCAGCGGCATGACTTCCTTTTATTGTAGCCATATTAATCCAAGGGTTTATACCATGTATAATATGATTGAGGTCATCTACTTCCTCAGCTACTATATTTGGTTCCATCACGATACCAGAATCATACTCAGTTTTTAGGTCGCCCAAAGTTTGGCCTTCTTTGAGTTTACTAGCTATGACTTGATTCCATTTAGATTTTGTACTTATCTCATTGTTACTCATAGATGCAAAAAAACGAAAATAGTACGAGATTTTTGTATTCGTTCTATATTATCAAATTAGCTGAGTCAATAATTTGATTAACTGTCGTTTCTTCTTTTGTTTATCAATTTGATAGACAGACCATCGCATTTTTAAGGTCATTCGTCATTCTATAATAGTCTTTGATATAAATATTTGGACTGTTTTGTATTTGAATGCTAATATTGTAGCTATAATCTTAAAAATATGAATCGACTATTTATCCTTCTCTTATTAATGTCATTTTCTGTAATAGGACAATCACAAGAAAACTGGTCATTACAAAGATGTATCGAGCATGCTTTAGAAAATAACCTTAGTATTGAGCAAGCTAAAATAGGTGTTCAACTGGCAGATATCGATGTTACTCAAGCAAAACACAACAAATATCCTACGTTGAATGCAAGTTCATCCCTAAACAAGAATTTTGGTAGATCGATTGATCCAGTGTCAAATGACTTTATATCGCAAAGCTTTGTAAGTAACAATGTAGGCCTTCAGACAGGAGTAACTATTTTTAATGGGTTCAGAATAGCGAATTCTTTAAAACAAGCCAAAATAGATCAGAATGCAAGTAAATTTGATCTTGATCAATCCAAAAGAGATATTTCGCTTTCAGTAGCCAATAATTATTTGAATGCTTTATTTGCGGATGAAAACCTAGCAATTGCAAAAACCCAGCTAGAGACGAGCAGAGAACAACTTTCACAAACAGAAAAACTAATAAGTGCTGGAGTGAGACCGGCAAATGAGTCACTAGATATATTAGCACAAATAGCAACAAATGAGCAGCAGGTTATCGCTTCAGAAAACTCAAAGGTAATAGCCCTTCTGGGGTTGAAAAGACTATTGAGACTCGAACCGAATGTATCTATGGTGCTTGAAGTGCCTTCAAATGTAAATGTAGAATCAGACCCCGACCTTCTTACATTTAGTGATGTATATAATTCTGCATTGCAATCGCAATCAAGTGTAAAAGCTGGTAATCTAAGAATCGAAAGTGCTAGAATGGGCGAAAAAATATCGAAATCTGCATTAATGCCTAGAGTTTCTGCATTTGGATCTATTGGTTCTAATTATAATAACAAGGCTCAGCGATTTGACAATTTTAATGATATAGTAATAGATACTGATGTAATTATCAATGGTGACGCGGCTATATTAGGGCAACAAAGATCTATTCCATTAAGTATTTCTGATAATCCTTATTTCAATCAATTGGACGAGAACTTATCGTATGGTATAGGTCTCAGCCTAAATGTTCCAATCTATAACAACTATTCTGCTAGGCTCGGCATAGAAAGATCGAAATTGAATATCCTCAATTCTGAAAATCAAAATGCACAACTGAAAGAGCAATTGAAAACAACTGTTCAACAGGCATTGGCAGACGCAAGAGCATCAAAAAGAAAATTGAATGCTTCTGAGAAAAGTGTGGATGCTAGTAAGGCATCTTTTGAAAATGCAGAAAAAAGATTTAATGCTGGTACTATTAATACTTTTGAATATGTTACTATCAAAAATGGCCTCGCACAATCTGAAGTAAATGCGGTGATTGCGAAATACGAATATTTATTTGCCCTAAAGATTATTGATTTTTATATGGGTAAGCCAATCAAGTTATAATATCATCATACAAGATATTTAAATAAAGAAAACGACAACTCAACTTTCATACAAATGGAAAAGAACAAAAACAAGAAAAAATCGAATAAGTGGCTCATCATTGGTTTGATAGTTATTATAGGTGCGATGATTGCTGCTGCAATATTCAAAGATAAAAACAAACCAAAAGGAACAGAAATTACTATTGAAAAAGTAGAAAAACGAACAATCAAAGAAACGGTTTCTGCTAGTGGTAAAATTTTCCCTGAAACAGAAGTAAAAATCAGTTCTGATGTATCTGGAGAGATAGTAGCCTTATATGTTGAGGAAGGAGATAGTGTTTCTACTGGTCAGCTTTTGGCCAAAATAGATCCTGATGCTTACTTCTCAGCAGTCGAGAGAGGTGAAGCTGGTCTTAATTCTGCAAAATCTACCTTAGCAAATACAAAGGCAAGTATAGAAAGTAGCCGTGCGCAAAAAGAACAAATAGTAGCACAATTAGAAAATGCCCGCACTATTAACAATAGAAATAAAAAACTTTTTGAGGATGGTGTAATCAGCCAAGTGGATTATGAAACGTCACAGACTAATGTTAGACAACTAGAAGCTAATCTAAGATCCGCAGAAGCCAGTATCAAGTCCTCGGAAAAAAGTTCAGAGGGTGCTGGTTTTCAGGTAAAAAGCTCTGAAGCAAGTTTGAAAGAATTAAAAACTAATCTTAGTCGTACATCTATCAAATCACCTACCAATGGAATCGTATCCAGTCTGTCAGTAGAGCAGGGAGAGCGTGTGGTAGGTACGATACAGATGACAGGGACTGAGATGATGCGTGTTGCTAATCTGAATAGCATGGAAGTCCAAGTAGATGTAAGTGAAAATGATATTCTAAGAGTGAGCCTCAATGATGAAGTAGATATAGAAGTAGATGCATATTTGGATATAAAATTCAAAGGAGAGGTAACAGAAATTGCAAACTCGGCATCTAATATATCAAGTGGTGGTGTCAGCTTGAATACGGATCAGGTTACAAACTTTATTGTGAAAATTAGAATCGATCCTTCATCTTATAGAAATATGTTGACGGATAGTAAGAAATATCCATTCCGTCCAGGCATGAGTGCATCAGTAGACATCTTTACCAATGAAGAAAATGATATTCCTACTGTGCCCATTCAGTGTGTGACAGTAAGAGAAAAAGATGAGGACAAGGATAAAAAGAAGAAGGATAGAGACGAAGAAGATTTGATAGAGGTAGTATTTGTAATGTCAGGTGATACAGTAAGAATGGCAGAGGTGACAACAGGAATCCAAGATGATGAGTATATCCAAATTCTATCAGGAATAGAGGTGGACGAAGAAGTAGTGACGGGTCCTTACTCTGCGGTTTCTAAAAAACTTAAGGAGGGCAAGACTGTAAGAATCAAAGAAGATAAAAAGAAAGATAAAGACGAGGATGAAGATTAATCCTTCTTGAATTTCGAATGAAGAATGTTTATACAAAATGTCTGACAGCCTATAAGTTGTCAGACATTTTTTCTAGATAAAAATGTTTGTTCTTTAGCTCAAACGGAAAGAAGGGCTACGTCAAGCTTTAATAATAAATGAACAACACCTTAATTAAACCTTCTTTCTAAAAGTCAATCTTATTTGAGTTAAAGTATTATTTCACTCATACTTATCGTTAATTTCGTGGTATGCGATTTATTATATTAATAAGTTTCTTGTTATTGATCAACGGTAGTCTTACCGGTCAACAGGCATATGAGCAACTTAGAGGTGCTACTCTTGAAGATGTATTAAGGGATATAGAAAAAAAAAATAAGATTACTTTTTCTTTCGAGTCAGAATCAATAGAGGAGTATACCATCGATATTCAATCAGGGAAGTATTCTTTGCAAGCTGTTTTGGATTTAGTGTTTAGTCAGACAAGGTTATCTTATGAAATTTTGGATGGTCAACATATATTGCTCACTCCTGTAGCTTCGGAGCTAGAGCAAAACTATATCTGTGGTTATATTTATGATAGAGAGACGGATCGTCCCGTTCTATTCGCGACTATTTTTAATAAAGCCAAAACCAAAGGGACAGAAACGGATACGCTTGGTTATTTTAAGATGGATGTTTCAAAAAGTGAAAGGTCAATTTTTGTTTTATACTTAGGATATCACCTATTAGAAATAAGATTAAATTCTAATATCGGTTCAGATTGCACATCATATTATCTGGATGGAAAAATTGAAGAATTCGAAACAATCGTGCTTACAGAATACTTATCTGACGGTATAAAGCAATCAGCGGATGGAAATACAATCATCTTGCAACCATCAGAAATGGACATGTTGCCCGGTGGTGTAGAACCTGATGTGTTGTCTTCGATCCAATTTCTTCCAGGAATAATAAGTGCAGATGAGACCCTTGATGGACTTAGCGTCCGAGGAGGCACAGCGGACCAAAATTTGGTATTGTTCGATGGTATACCAATGTATCACACGAGCCATTTCTTTGGGACAGTTTCTGCTTTTAATCCATTTGTTATTGATCAAGTAGATGTATATAGAAGTGGTGTAGGCAGCGAATATGGAGGCAGGGTTTCTAGTGTTATTGATATAAAAAGCGACAATGAAATTACCAAAGAATTCAGCATAGGAGCTGGTATTAACCTTACCCATGCTTATCTCAATACAAGCGTACCTCTTTGGAAGGGTTCGTCTCTATTATTTTCTACTAGGAGGAGTATTACAGATATTTGGAATACGCCTACGTTTATCAAATATGCTGAAAAAGTATTCCAAGGCACTAAAGTAGACGATGCTGATTTTAACAATGCTGGCATCCCTTTCAATGACGAATTTCGGTTCAATGATGCAAACTTTAAATGGATGTGGGAAGTGGGTGAAAATAAATTTACGATCTCTGCTTTAGGAGCTCTTAATAGACTCAACTATCGTGCTGAAATTCCAGAGTTTGAGGCATTTTCAGTTGATTTTCTTAATCTTAGAAATGCAGGGTTCGACATGGCATGGGAGAGGAAGTGGTCAGGTATATTCAGCTCTTCGATCGATATTACAAATTCAGAATACAACTATGATTATAATCTATCTTACAGACTAACAGACCAAGTCAATTTTCCACCTCCGATCACAATAGATACAAAAAACAAAATTAGTGATGGGGGTTTTAATTGGACGAATGATCTTATCCTTCGAAATGGTCAAAACGTAAAATTTGGTTATCAATTCACAGAAAACATAATAGATTTAACATTCAAAAGTAAAAACAGGGAAGAGGAAAATGAGAATGGTGAAACATTTAGAAATATTCTTCATTCTTTGTTTGCACAATATTCGCTTAACGTTCCAAAACGATTACATCTAGATGTAGGATTAAGATATGCATACTCCGATGAGATTAAAAATAACTATTTCGAGCCAAGAATTTCTCTAATTACAGATGTGTCAGATGCATTAAAGTTAAAGGTAAGCACCAGCAAACATTTTCAGTTTATCAGTCAATTAGTAGCATTTGATATCAATCAACTTGGACTAAACAGTCAAATATGGGTAGCTTCCAATAATAAAGAAATCCCTGTCATAGAATCTAATCAATGGATGGGGGGATTTATCTATAAAAAAGACAACTGGACACTTGATGTCGAGGGTTACGTGAAAGAATTAGATGGCATCACCACATTGACTAACAACTTTGTTTCTCTGCCTGAACAGCCTCCTTTCAGTATCGGTAAATCTAGAATCAGAGGCATAGATCTATTGCTCAAACGAAGAATAGGAAGATACAGAACGTGGCTGAGCTACACACTGTCTCAGTCTCTTTATGATTTTATATTACTTACTTCGGAGTCAGTACCAGCTACCCACGATCAAACGCATGTAATGCAATGGGTGCATACGTATAAGATCAAGGAATGGGAGTTTTCATTGGGTTGGCAAAGGCGTAGTGGCCTACCTACTACTTTAGCAAAAGGTATAGTTGAGGGAGTAAATGCTAGTGGTGAATCTACATGGTCCATTGACTATCAGTCGCTGAACGCTAGTCGATTGCCTTCCTATAGAAAATTAGACGCTTCGGTAGTTTATAATTTTGGGGATAAGAGTAAGTTTCATGGTTTTATAAGCATTTCACTACAAAACATATTCAATCGGGATAATATAATAGGTAAACAATATCTTCTTGGAGATGAAGATGAAAATGGTGTTCCAGAATTGATAGAAATCAATAAATTGGGCCTTAAGTTAACTCCAAATATTTCGCTTAACATACGGTACTAACGTATTCGCGGCTCTAGTGGCGTGTGTATTATACTGTGTTACCATTTGACATTTAAGTCCGCCTATGGTTCTAATTTTAACCTCTTGGACAACGTTAAATCTTATACACCATTATCAATAATAATTGTCAGCATTTTGCACTTCCTCCAAAACACAAAAACTTTTTTCTAAAAACTAATTGCCCAAAAGATATTTTAATATACCTTTGCGCATGGAAAAGAACTTTGCAAGCACACATAGCCACATTTCTGAGGCACTTACATTCGACGACGTACTATTGATACCATCATATTCTGAGGTTTTACCTAGGGAGGTGGATATTTCTACACAATTTACCACTGATCTTAGACTCAATGCTCCAATAGTATCAGCTGCTATGGATACAGTTACAGAATATCAGCTGGCTATAGCAATTGCTCGACAGGGTGGAATCGGTATGATTCATAAGAACATGCCAATCGATGCGCAGGCTGAACAAGTCCGTAAAGTGAAAAGATCAGAATCAGGAATGATTATTGATCCAGTGACACTAAGTCATGATGCACTAGTCCGAGATGCTCTGGGGTTAATGAAGCAACACAAGATAGGTGGCATTCCAATTGTAAATTCGACGGGAAAACTTATCGGAATACTTACGAATCGTGATCTTAGATTCGAAGTAGATAAGATGAAAAAAGTCAGTGAAGTAATGACAACCGAAAATCTTGTGACTGCTCCAGCAGGAACAACTTTAGATCAAGCGAAAGCTATTCTTCAAAAACATAAAATCGAAAAACTACCTGTCGTTGATGATAATAATATCTTGGTGGGTCTTATTACTTATAAGGATATAGTCAAAGTAGAAAACTATCCTAACTCTAGTAAAGACAATCATGGTAGATTAGTGGTCGGTGCCGCTGTAGGTGTTACTAGTGATATGCTAGATCGCATGTCTGCATTGGTCGCAGTTGGAGTGGATGCTATTACAATAGATACTGCCCATGGACATAGCAAAGGTGTACTTGATGCTGTAAAAAGAGCAAAAGAGAAATTCCCTTACTTACAAATAATCGGTGGCAATGTTGCTACAGGAGCGGGCGCAAAAGCCCTTGTAGATGCAGGAGTCAATGCTGTTAAGGTAGGAGTTGGTCCAGGATCTATATGCACTACAAGAATTGTAGCGGGTGTAGGTGTGCCCCAATTATTTGCAATCAAGAATGCATATGAAGGAATAAAAGGTAGTGGAGTTCCAATCATCGGTGATGGTGGTATCAGATATACTGGTGACATTGCTAAAGCATTGGCTGGAGGGGCAAATACGATCATGGCAGGGTCACTTTTCGCGGGTACTGAAGAAGCACCTGGGGAAGCATTAATCTACCAAGGAAGAAAATTTAAAGTATATAGAGGTATGGGTTCTCTTGGAGCTATGGAGCTTGGATCTAAAGACAGGTACTTCCAAGATGTAGAGGATGATGTAAAAAAACTTGTGCCAGAAGGTATAGAGGGGAGGGTGCCGTTCAAAGGTACTGTAGGTGAAGTGATGGTTCAATACATTGGAGGCCTTAGGGCAAGTATGGGTTATTGTGGTGCAGGAACTATAGAGGAAATGAAAAATGCAACTATGGTTAAAATCACCAACTCTGGTATGATGGAGAGCCATCCACATAATATTTCTATTACTAAAGAAGCACCTAATTACTCAAGGAGATAAAGTTTAAGACTTGGAGATATCGAGAATCGAGACATCGAGAATTGAATCTTTTCAAAATCTAGAATCTAGAACGCTCGAAATCTATTCAATTTATGCTTTCCATACATGGTGACGATTATTTTATGAAGCAGGCTTTAAGAGAGGCCCAAAAAGCTTACGAAGAGGATGAAGTGCCTGTAGGAGCGGTTATTGTTTTTGATAATAAAATTATAGCAAGGACTCATAATCAAACAGAAATGCTCACAGATGTCACGGCACATGCTGAAGTATTAGCAATCACTGCGGCATCAGACTTTTTAGGTAATAAGTACTTGCCTAAGTGCACTTTATATGTGACTTTAGAGCCATGTATTATGTGCGCAGGAGCTGTTTTCTGGGCACAGATTGGAAGAGTTGTTTATGGTGCTGGAGATGATCAAAGAGGATTTATGAGATACGGCAGGGAGTTATTGCACCCAAATACAAAGATCGAATTTGGGGTTCTGCATGAAAAGTGTTCAGGTATAATGAAGCAGTTTTTCAAGGAGAAGAGGGTATAGTATTTTAATGGTTTGGATGTTTGGATCTACATTTTTACGATTGTTTTTGTTTCAAATAACTTTCCATCCAAGATTACTTTAATGGTTCTACGCCCATTTAAATGGAAAGAGGTTTAGTTTTCCATGAAAAAATAGGATAGCACTTTTAAATTTATCGAATGTTCTATAACCTCTACCAGACACTTTTATCTCTTGTACTTTTCCAT